>CAZLZK010000007.1:6545-24081 GCA_964564005.1 uncultured Gammaproteobacteria bacterium | reverse complement strand
CTCTACCGACCTCTTTTGCATACCTCGACATTGTGATAACAAAAATCCTTTGAGGCGAGACAAGCTCTCTTGCCCTTTCATAGGTTTCTTGAAGAAGAGATTTATCCGAAAAGAGTTTTAAGAATTGTTTTGGCTGTTTGTCTCTGGAAAGTGGCCAGAGGCGGGTACCACCGCCGCCTGCGAAAATAAGCGCATAGAGGTGCTCGGAGACAAAACTCATGTGGAAACTAGTGTAGCAAATTCTTGTAAAAATTTCTCTTTGCTAAATTTTTTTGCATTCCCCTTGATGGCGTTCTCGTCAAAGCTCATGCGGTCAAATTTTTTAATTGCGAGGGCGAGAGATTCTGGAGTCTGTCGGTCAAAAAAAATGCCGGATTTGCCATCAACCACTGTTTCCAGTGCACCACCGCCTCGATAAGCAATTACTGGTTTGCCAAGAGCCTGGGATTCAACCGCCACGATCCCAAAATCTTCTTCTTGTGGAAAGATTAAAGCCTTGCATCCTTGATAATATTTTGCCAGCTCCCCATCGTCAACTTGTTCAACGAATCTTATATTCTTCCCTGCCATTTTGTGGAGTTTCCTCTCTTCGCTTCCGGTTCCTACAATAACAAGCGGCCACTTTCGACCAGAGAACGATCCGCCTCTGGCGGACAATCTATTAAACACCTCAATTACCAAATCCACTCTCTTATACGGCACGAGTCTAGAAACAACCAAAAAGTACTCCCCTTTTTTTTCGCTACTATGTAGTGACGAAATCTTATCGGGGCCGCGAAATTGTTTTGTGTCAACGGATGGGTAAATCACTCGAGACTTTCTACCATAATATTTCCTGATACGAGAAGCTACATTTTGAGATATAGCAAGCATCACATCCGGTCTTTGCGCCGCAATCTTATCCCACCATCGAAGATACGAAATCACGGGAGTTGCTAGCCGCTTAGCGAATTTATCTCCAAAATAAAAATCATACCCGCTCCAAAGATAGCGGGTTGGTGTTAAGCAGTAGCAAATATGTAGCGTCCCGGGCTTTGTAATAATCCCCTTCGCGGCTTCTGAAGTAACTGAGATTACCAAGTCGTATTCGGAAAAATCAAAAGACTCGAATGCCAGAGGCATTAAGGGCGCATAAAAATCATGGCGTTCTTTCGCCAATGGAAGCCGCTGGAGAAATGAGGTTATAACTTTAGGAAAAACTTTTGCCCACGGTGCAGTCTGGGAATTATAAACCGAGGTATAAAGCGGAGCTTCAGGAAAAAGCTCGTGAAGTGCCAACAGTACCCTCTCCGCCCCACCCCATTTGTTGACTCGGTCGTAAACCAATGCAACTTTCATGACTTGAGGTAATTATACTTTAGAGGAGACTGGCGGATAAATCTTATGCCCTTTGCTCCGCTGGCACTGGAGCTATTCTTTCAAGATATTGCCTTCTCGCACTCTCCGCAACTCGCAACATATCCTCTCGCCGGTTAAGAAAGGTTTCATAATTTATTCCATCTGCCGCCTTCTCAATGCCTGGTTTATCTACTACTTCCGTCTGTGCCCTAGCTGTTTGACCCTCTCTCGTCTGAACTGCGACTTCAGCTCTCTCGTACCACCCAAACTCTATAAGTTCCCAGTCCGCAACACCTTCTCTTTCCTCTTGGGTAAGCTCCCAAAGCGTCCCGGCCACCTGCTCCCTTTCTGCTCTCCTAATACTATAACTGCGAAATTTTTCGTCCCATCCCGCCCTCACTAAAATCTCCCTGGGCTTTTCTGGTATATCGGTCCATTCCTGAATGCAAAGTTCCCAGCCTTCCAATATGGCAGGCTCCCCCTCTGGCTTTCTCCCGATAATTGCAGCTATCATGTCGGGGTCTTTATTAGCACCATAGCCAAAATAGAAAATTGGGCTTTTCATAATATATATTCGTCCAGATTTATGGATCCCATCACTTTAAGTAGCGGAAAAGTCGCTTATCAAATAGCTCAGTCAGCTGCTCCATCACTGTTTCTGCATCCCACGTTTTACCTGAATAATAAAAAGCAATTGCATCATTTACAGAGTTTGATATCTCACATCCCACCAGATTTTCACCATCCACCTGATACTCCCCAAAATTAAGATAAAGTAGTGGATCTCTCTGTCCTTCTATTCTCACTTCAGCACTTGGTGGTCCATAAGGATAGTCAAAATAGCACACCTTAGATTTACCCCGAGAACTAAGTCCGGACGATTTGCGCGCAGGTAACCTTCTAAACCATCCCCGTAGTACCTCTTCTGTAATTGTTTGTAGATCCTGGTCAAAATCGTCTATCCTCCGTATTACATGTGGGCTGGCACAAGCGTGAAGGGTCGCTAATGCATTCGGAAAGATAGCGCGGACGAAGTCTTTAATGTCGGCTATACGAAACTGTGTTCCATGCCCCCTAAGCGCTATTTCTGCTCTTTTGCTTATGGGACTACAATCAACAGAAAGTCTATAACCGCCAGTATGCTCAACACGTGCATCGATTCGAGGCGTTTCACCTGGATACAGCTCGAAACTAAAACGGCTCATCGACACGGGAGGTAATACGTTGTTTAATCCCATTAAAACTATTGGAAATCTTGGACTAAACCCAGCCCTTGCTAGATATGAAGCACTAACAAGGCTGTCCAAATTGGTTTGTTCGGAACGAACTAGTAGACTTGTTCCGTCCAGTGGTCCGGGGGGACCACTGCCTCTTCCCTCTGGTGTCATAATAACGGCAATTATACGGTATATGGAGGCTAAAAGCGACTCTATATAAAAACTTCAAAGGGTTTTGTTTCAGTTTTAAAGTGCTTCTCTGTAAACTTCTAATGTCTCCTCTGCCATCTTGCGCCAGGAAAACATCTTTGCTCTCTCTCTTCCTTTTTCTATTACACTTCGACGCTTCGAAGCATTAAAGTGCAAAACTTCACCGATTTTTTCAGCAATGCTCTCTTCTTTTTTTGGGTCAAAATAAAGCGCTGCATTGCCATAAACTTCCCGCAAAACCGGAATATCGGAGCAGATAACTGGGGCTCCTGCGGCCATTGCTTCAAGCCCGGGTAAACCGAATCCTTCCGAAAGCGTCGGAAAAACAAAGACCTCGGCATTTTTATAGAGAGAGGAAAGCTCTTCATCAGATACGTGTCCCACAAGGTTCACGTATCCACTCGCATTTTCTTCCTCCACAAACTTCTTAAATTTTTCCCAAAAAACCGACCGCCCGCAGACTATAACCAGCTTTAACTTACTTTGATGATTTAAATCATTGAAGCGTTTAATTGCACGGACCAACATCTCCACATTTTTGTGCGGATAAAGACTGCCAACGTAAAGCAAATATGGTTTTGTTGTTCCGTATTTGTTCCAGTTAGTGTGTGCACGTGCATCAGTTAACTGTAAAACTGCAGCACCTTCGCGAGTAACAGTTATCTTGTTGTCTAAAACACCTAAGTGTTTTACCAACTCTAACTTAACCGCTTGGCTTGGAACTATGATTTTTCTCGCTCGAGAAACTGCATTTTTAATAACCACTCTATAACCGAGCTGTTTAATCAAATAAAGTGGGGCTGGAAGGGTTGTAACATTCAAACCTTGTAGTTGGTGCCATAGAATATCGTGAATAGTTACAATGAATGGTCTGTTGTAAAAAAGCGGAACATTAAAATGAGTAAAGTGCATTAAATCAAGATTCTCCTCTTTGAGTATTGATGAAAGAGCAAACTGCTCTCTTAATGTGTAGTGTGGAATATCAGCAACAACGGTGGTCCATCTCTTCTGTGGAGGGATATTCTCTACGTCCTCTTTTCGGCAGAAAACAACATATTCATTCTCTCGGTCAATTGCCTGTAAATTTTTAACAAGCTCCTCAGTGTAGCGCCCAATACCCGCATGTTTTGTGCCCCAAATTCGTGCATCAATACCAATTCGAAGACAAGCTTTGCTTATTTTCATTGTAAGTTTACTTTCGTGGTGCGAATCTTTTCAAGGACAGTTATACCAAACAAGACTAAGCCCATCACAACCTTTGGATATTTTCCAGCATAGTGCTTTTTATAGAAAATTCGCATTGCCTCTGTAGAAGCATAAGCAGCACGAACTCTAGTCTCTTGAGTTGCAGTAGAAATCGTTCTCGAATGCCCTTTTATGCCAGAGGCAACTCCTCGATAGTGCAAGACCGAGAACCCGGGCACAAATATAACCTTCCACCCTTTCTCCTTCAGTCGGTAGCAGAAATCCAGTTCATCTCCATACCAAAAATAATCTTCATCCCACCAAGAGACTTCCTCGCCGGCTTTTCGGCGGACAAAGAAGAATGCACCGCTCACAGAATTCACTTCATGGGGCTCTTTGTCATCAAGCAACCACCCCATCGTATACCCAGCGACAATTCTACTTTTGGGAAAGAGCTTTCGGAGACCTGCGAAATGACAAAAAGCATTCCATGGCGTTGGGAATCCTCTGTGCGAAGCCTCGTCAAGTGTACCATCCGCCAGTTCTAGCCG
Organism: uncultured Gammaproteobacteria bacterium; assembly: GCA_964564005.1. Taxonomy (GTDB): domain Bacteria; phylum Patescibacteriota; class Microgenomatia; order UBA8517; family UBA10165; genus CAZLZK01. The sequence goes on along the minus strand of CAZLZK010000007.1, from coordinate 19,580 downwards.
AGGAGAAGCTACCCCAACATCTTTGTGCCGCTCCATAAATTCATAGATCATTTTTAGTGCGTTTTTAGGAAGAACCGTGTCGGGGTTCAGAAATAAAACGTAATTGCCTGTTGTGTATTTTAGTCCAATATTATTCCCGGCTGAGAAGCCAACGTTTCTCTTGTTAAAGACTGCGGAAAAATTTTTGATTTTTGATATGCGAGAGTCTCCTTGCGGAGAGTAATTTTTGATTTTTGCGATGCTTCCATCGCTCGATGCATTATCAACTACAATTACCTCTGTGTTTATGCCGGACAAATCCGATTCTTTAATCGATTGAAGACACTCCAGCAAAAAATCTTTCGTGTTGTAGTTAAGGATTACTATAGATAGGTCAACTTTCTCCGTTACCACTCGCCACCTCCTTGTATACTCGATCAAGATTGTCGGAAATCACTTCCCAATTATATTTCTCTTTAACTTTCTCGTAAGCCGATTCAGCAAGGGCCTGTCCAAACTTTGAGTCCTCAAGAATCTTTACTGTCAAGCTTGCTAGCTCCTCAGGTGTCTCACCAATGAGAACTTCCTTGCCATTTTGAACATCAATCCCCTCAACAGCCAATGGCGTTCCAACAATCGGCGTCTTTGTCGCCATCGCTTCCAAAATTTTATACCTTGTGCCTCTCCCATTCCTTATCGGTGCAAGAAGAACATCGGCTCCAGAGTAAGCATCCCTTATATCCTCAACACCACCATCAACTTTTACATCTTCTAGTTTTTGAAGTGCCAGAATCTCAGGAGTCGGATTCCTGCCGACTATCCAAAGTCTTGCATGTCTCAACTCCCTTTTTATAAGAGGCCATATTTGGTAAGCAAGAAATTTTGCCGCATCACTATTGGGAAGCCATTTAAATTGGCCGACAAAGAGTACGGTTTTTGCATGCTTGACTTTTTTTGTTTTGGCGAAATGATCAATATCAACTCCATTTGCAACAACATCAATCTTAAGTCTGGAATCGATTTTGAGCATAACGTTCTTGTCCTCCTCAGACATTGCAGCAAGTCTCTTTGCTTTATTCCAAAAAAACCTCTCCCACCATCGGATTTTAAAAACATCAAGAAGAAGAAGTGGTTTAATTGGTAGAAGAAAAGGAGAGAGCATCTCTACAAATATCTGATAGACAAGGTATTCAACTGTCTGCTCGACCAAAAGTATGGGAACTTGGGTTTTAGGAATATTGGGCATAACGTAAAAGGTCTCTGAGTGGATAAGGTCATAGCGTTCCTCTTTTAATTCCTGGGAAACTGCGCGGCGAAAGGTAGGCGAAAGATAAATCGCAACAAGAAATGGATAAGGAGAAATGCCAGCAAGAAGAATGTTTAGGGGAGACCAGGCCTTTCTTCTTTTGAAAACTCTAACCTTTCTGCAATACTTTTCAAGTTCTGGGATAAATTCTCTTTCTTTATTCTCACGGATATAACAGAAAAGAGTAATATCATGCTTCTCGTAAAGCTCGCGAATAAGATTATACGATCGAACCTGACCACCGGATGATGGTGGATAAGGAAGATATGGGGTCAACAGCAATATCTTCATCTCTAGTTTGTTGGCTGTCGGTGCCTGGAGAGATCAACTACCACATATTCTTCCGTTTGAACCGGAATCTCAAACTTACGCATAACATCTTGGGTTTGGGGATCGTTAAAGTTTACCGAAACATAATAGTCAGCACCAAGGCTTATCAACTCCTCAATTGAGTTTGTTTGATATGGCCAACCGCTTCTCTTTGTCTGGTAGAGAAATGCTGTATCGCCGTTATAAGGAGCAACTACCAATGCATCTTCTGGGGCAATTTCCAAAACTGCCTGACCGGCTCTTAGAATCTCCGGGTGATTAATTTTATAAAACTCACGTATCTCGTAAAAAGGAAAAAATATTGTCCAGAAAACCAAAACAAAGGCAAATATTCTCCCTACAAACTTATTTACAAATTTAGCTTCCCAAAGAAATAAAACACCGCGAGAGAGTACTAAAACTACAGCCGGGATGACTAAAGTTTGATAATAGTCGTGTCTCACGTTAGCTGACGCAATAATTGATACATAAAGGAAGGCTCCGGCGGCAAAAGCCAAAATTGCTCCTTTCTCGTTCCCTTTCGATTTTGCAAGAAGGCCGAATGTAAATAAAACCGTACCCCAGCTACCTAATATTAATCCTCCTAATCTTTCCCCAAAAATCCAACGCCAAAAGGACGGTCTAAAACGGATGCCATCGGAATTGAATACCCATTTATAAAACGGGATCCCTTCAGGATACTGAAGCATCCAAAGTCTCCATGCAAAAAGCGGAAGGAGGGCAATAGTGGTAAATGCCCAAAGCTCTCGATTGCGGGATATCTTTCGCCACTGCCAGGAAAACTTCTGGCCAGCGAGGAATAACATAGGAATGCTGTAAAAAATGGTATAGGGCTTAACAAGTAGGGCCAACGCAAAAACTGCTCCGGCCAAGAGAAGAGTTTGTCTCTTGCCTGCGTCAAACCACCTCACAAACATGACTAAAGCCAAGAGGGCAAATGTGACACTCATCGCTTCTGGAAGAATAACGCGGGAAAAATAAATATTGAAAGGTATAAAGGCGAAGAAAAATGCTGCAAGTAGTCCCCCACCCCATCCCAAGAAACGCCTACCCAGTAAAAAAATCAGGAGGATTGAAAATGTGGACGATATAACTGATACAAGACGTCCCCAGAGCTCCAAAGAAAATTGGGGAAAGCTTTTTGCAAAGATTGCATGGACTGCGTTAAAAATTGGAAACTCTACAAATCGCCAGCCGTTAGGATTAAACTTGCCTGTCTGAAGAAAGGAAATATCGTGATAGCGAGGGTGTAAAAGGTCAATGCCATCTTGGATATAAGTTCGTGTAACACTCGCCGTATCTGCCTGGCGCCAAGAATGCCAATCGGCGATTGGGTTATTAATCTTATAAAGCCGCACCAAAAATCCAAATACAAGAATGAGAAGTAATAAGAAGTATTGACTTTTAATAAACTTTACCACGGTAGATTTATACACTAACTTTGTCCTCCTTCTGGGTAATCCCGACAGCAATACCGGCAAGTGTCCAAAAGATTATAGCAACCTTCGAGGCCTCAAAAACATCTATAAAGAAGGCTGTAACAAGAAAGCCCAAGAGCGAGCCCAAAAAACCACCAATGAATGCTTTTTCAATATTAAGCTCCGGTACCTTTCGCAGAAACATCACCAAAACTTCTACAATCCTCATCAATACTAACAAGAATGCCAAGGCCCCAACAATCCCAACCTCACCCAAAAGACGAAGGTAATCACTATCGGTTGCTAACGTTAACGAGGAGTACCCTGTTCCCAAAAGGGGGTTTTTGAAAAATGCTCGAAAAGCTCTCGGCCACTCCACATTGAAACGAATAGACGTAGATCTGTCCTCAACAATTGTAGATAGAGCATTGCCCTTCTGTCTAGCGACCACCTCTTCGGTTGCAAAAACTGGCCTGGTAGTTATCAGGACATTTTCGGACGTTAGTTTTTCCCGATAAACGTTGATAGTCTGCCAATATCGGCTACCTAAATCACTTAGTAGAAACATTCCCAGAACATTTAACAGAATCATAGGTAGGATAAACTGCTTTTTGCAGATAACCCAAAGCGCCAGACTCACTCCGACTATATACGAGATAAAAGATACACGGGATTCTGTCTGCAAAAAGAGCCAAAAAGATGGAACCAAAAAGAGGAAGAATAACCAAAACCGACTTATGAGCTTTTGAAGCGTAAAGAGGTAGGCGATGGCAATCGGAAAAATAAGTACCAAAAATGCCGCCAAGTCATAATGGCCGGCGAACGTTGAGTGGAGTCTTGATCCCGGAATCCACCGAAGAGCTAGTCCCTTCGCATATTCCTCGTTCTGGGTTGAGATAACGGGAAAACCGGCGTGTATCTGCCCCCAACCAAACAAGAAAGCAATAAAAGACGCAACCATCAAGACCTCAATAAAGAATTTCGGGTTAGCGCCGCGTCTTACAGCAGTAATCGCGACAAAAAATGGAATTATATATTCTATTCTTCTTGCCCAATGGAGAATTGCAAGGTGCCAACTTACAGTTCTTGTGACAGAGATAGCGCTAATAACTGACAAAAACCCAACAAATAAAAATAATAAAACGGCTTGATTAATTCGGTCACGAGAGAACACACGTGTCTCGTGTCTTAAGATATCCCAGAACCAGATAACGGCAATTATTCCTATTACAAAATCTTCAATCCTTATGGCAACATGGGTCCCCGGAACACCAAAAAGTGGGAACTTCGGATATAGTGGAATCACTATAAGTAAAGTGGCTACACAATATTTAAAAAAATCTTGTTGTCGTCGAGCATGCGAAAATAGAACCCAAATATTCTTAACCAATCGCAAGAGCTTTTCCATAAGTCCTCCAAGCCAAACCTTGTCTTCCCAGAATACCAAAAACTAAAATCCGTAAAATTGCGGCAAGCTTAAGAAGCAGAATTAAAAGTGGATATTGAAGGAGCGGATAATGTTTTCGATAAAACTTTTTAAGTCCTTTAAATTCACCTAAGACGGCGCCTTCTCTTATCAACCCTTCCCCAGAAGTTACAGCTTGGGAATCTTCACTTCCTCCCCCAAAATGAATTATTGCTGTTTGGGGAGCATACCATATGTCCCATCCCTGCTTTTTCACTCTCATGCAATAGTCGACCTCCTCAACATACATAAAGAATTCTTCATCCAAATATCCAACCTTTTCTATAAGTTCACGTCTAAAAAAGAAAAATGCACCTGTCACCCAATCCTGGGGATGCTCACTGTTATAAAAGCTGCCCCCAAACTTTGATGTATGCGGATGGTACGAACCAAAAATGCTTGCGATAGGTGGCAAATCATCTAGAAATGTTGCCCACAGAAAAATACGCAAAAGGCTTGGAAAATAACCTCCAGTTGCCTGCACCGTTCCATCAGGATTAAGAAGTTTACACGTCGCAATGCCCACCTTTGGGTGTTTATCCATCCAATTGACCATCGCTCCTAAAGAATTCCCTTTTAACTCTGTGTCGGAGTTAAGAAGCAAGACGTAGCGTCCCGTGGCCCTTTTTATCCCCTGATTGTTGGCTTTTGCGAAACCAACGTTGTCTTTATTGAATATTGTTTTTACGCTAGACTCATTTTCCAAAAATTCAGCGCTCCCATCGGTTGATCCATTATCTACGACAATAATTTCATGAATCACTCCCTTTGTGTGCTTCTTGATAGATTGAACGCAATTCTTAAGTAGTTCTTTGGTATTAAAATTCACAATAACTATAGATAAACAAGTTTGTTTCTGGCGAAATAAACTAGTTTGTTTCTGGCGAAATAAGCGAGCTTGTTTCTGGCGAAATAAATCTTTCATCCCTGACTCCTAAACCAAAGCCTCAGCAGGAATTTCACAGAACCAAATACCTCTCGCAAAAGAAATAAAAGAATCGATAGCCCAAGAAAGAAAACCGGAATCCTTATGATGGCGGGCGACGGAGAGTATTTAATAGTTATCTTTTGGTCGTAGTGTACCCCTTTATACCAAATATCATCCTTCGCTTCGCGAGGCATAAATCCGTTTATAAATAAAGACTCCCGAAAGGGATGCACTATCTCCTCCAAAAAAATGCTCCTTGTTTGGTCTCGAACTAGAAGGACTGCATCTTCAGGAGGGTAATTTAAGCGATAAGTAGGCAGTGGTATCCCTAAAAAAGGCGAGCGCTTAAGCTGGTTCTGGTAATGCTCAACCACCTTCTGTCTCGTATAATTAGTAAAATAAGCCCGTCGCAGGGGTGTTTCTGTATCCGCCTTCTCTAAGGATTGAACCGAATCTGGAGGTTGAAATGGAAAACGAGGGGTTGGCAATAAAAGATAACCAGTTGCCAAGGCAAGTATGACAACAGACAAAAATGCCAGCAACGTCTTCATCTACGATAGAAACAGCCTCGCGCGTCCAAGTTTATATTTTGGGGTTTTAATTTTTCGCTCGCCGATAACTTTAGCAGGCACTCCTCCAACTATGGCAAAATGGGGAACATCAGAGGTAACTACAGCCCCAGCAGCAACAACCGCACCTTTACCAATCTTAACCCCTGGCAAAATAATTACGCGCGGACCAATAAAGACATAATTTCCTATTTCAACCGGCCCATCAGCTGCTGAGAAATCAGGAGAGTTAATATCATGCTCGGAATTATAAATCATAACTTCGGAGGCTATGTCTACATGATCACCGATTAAAAGTGGGGCGCGACCATCCAGAAAAGCACTTCTACCGATAACTGTATCGTCACCAATCCGTATCCTTTTGGGCGAGAAAAAATGGCAACCAATATGAATACTGGAACCGCTGCCTATCTTCATGCCAGCAATACGCAACACAAAACGGCGCAGGTGGTGGGATGGGATAGAACAGATTAGGTGAAGCCAGAAAAGCGCAAAATCGACAGTGTAATTATATAAACGACTAACAATCTTTCCCCCAGCCTCACCCATACCCAACTCCCTCCCTGTTCTATCTTTAAAAGACGTCATCTTACAGCTTCCTCTAAAACCTCCAGCGTTTGCTCCGCAGTCTTCTCCCAAGAAAACTTTTGCGCCTCTCTCAAAACAGCTTCCACAAGCCTATTATACTCGATTTGAGGTAACCCAACCACCTTCTTAATCCCTTCGTAAATGCTATCTGTGCTTTCCGGGTTAACCAAAATCCCCGCCTTGCCCACAATTTCCGGCAGACTTCCTGTGTTGGAAACAACAACAGGTGTCCCGCAAGCCATGGCCTCTAAAACATGCATTCCAAAACCTTCCCAAAAGGACGGGGAAACTAAGACCTTCGCCCCAGCCAAAAGTGTGGGTTTGTCCTCCTCTGGCACAAAATCGGTGAAAATAACAAAGTTCTCAAGCCCCAGCTCTTTGACTTTCCTAAACACAGGGTCAAATAACCAGCCCTTTTTGCCCGCAATCACCAAATTTAAATTCGCGGCCTCTCTACCTGATTCACTCGCATTCGCTAATAGAAGTCGGTAGGCTTCAAGAACCCCCTCTATATTCTTACTAGGTTTCAGTGTCCCGAGAAATAGAATATACTCCCCTCTTATTCCATACTTTCTTCTAATTTCTTCAATTTTTAATTTTTCATTTTTAATTTTTAATTTTTCTTTATCGTATCCCGGATATGTAACCTCTACCTTGCCTTGGGTCCACGAATAATGCTTCTCTATTTCACTCTTCGTGCTTTTTGAAATTGCAATAATCCTTTTGGCCCGGAACATCGACCATGCTCCCCAATACTTCAATTGATAAAAGTCGTATTTCCTAAACTGCTGTGGGAAATGAAGATAGCCTAGGTCCATAATCGACACAATCATAGGGAATGGCAAAAACAAAGGTGTATAGTGGCTTGGTGTAAAAAGGACATCCGGCTTTGGCGTGGCGCACCAAAGAGATGGCATCAATTTTCTTAAGATCCAGAAACGTTCTCCGGGCAATACTCTGTAATTCCAACCACCTCGTTCTTGTGGCATATGAGGAAGAGCGGTGTCTTTAAGATAAATAGTCCATTCATGCTTGTGAGCCAGTGGCAACTTCTCAAGGGCCGAAAGGAGACCCGCTGCATATTGGTTCACACCAACACGGTTTCTTGTGTTCGCCTCATTACCGTCAATGACTATTCTCACTGCAAAGCCTCCTTGTAAACTTTCAGTGTCTCTTCTGCAACTTTTTCCCAAGAAAATTCCTTTGCGCGCGCCAGCCCCTTTTGAACCCAACCTGTCTTGTCTGAAAGTATCTTGTCTATACCCTCCGCTATTGCAGTCGGGTTTGTAGGGTCAACTAAAACCGCCGCGCCTCCAGTAACCCCGGGCATGCTAGAAATATTCGAAGTCACAACAGGACAACCCGCCTGCATTGCCTCAAGTATGGGTAAGCCAAAACCTTCATATAGAGAAGTGTAAATCAATGAAATAGCACCGCTATAAAGAGCCGGCATATCACCTCTCGCAACATGTCCAAGTTCAACAACATTCCCAAAGCTCTCCGGCAATTCCTCATATCCTCTCCCCACCACAACAAGTTGCCAGTTAGCTTCAGGCGCACTTGCCATAAATCGGTCGTATGCTTGTAGAATTGCCGGTAAATTTTTTCTCGGGTCGCGTCCAACAACCAGAAAGTAATGGCTTTTTATGTTATATTTTTTCTTTATTCTGTCGACTTCTCCTTTCCCAGCTGGTTTTATTTGCGGGTCGGCAGCTTCAGGGATGACGACAATTTTTTGAGGACTGATACCAAGAAGCTCAACTATCTCTTTCTTTGTGAACTCAGAGACTGCAATTATTCTGTTTACCTCCTTTTTCACCCATTCCAGGCGCCTTTTGTGCGCTGCGACAATTTTAGGATGTGAGGTGTTAGGAAATCTTAGCGGGACAAGATCATGAATTGTAGTAACCTTAAAAGCTTTGGCCGGTGGTTGGGTCCAGTCTGAGGAATGGAAAACATCAACTTTCCCAATTAACCACTCAATGGGCAGTGTGTGAAGTCTATTCCAGACAAAATCGGCAATCAGTGGTGAAACTGGAAAAGTTTTTAATGTGCTATTACCACTTAATCTAGCATGAAAGTCTCTCAAATCTTTTAATCTTCGCAACGATCCGCCGAACAGGACATACTCATTTTTTTTAGACCGAGGGTCCAAGCTCTGCTTATTCGCAGACAAGCTCTGCTTATCTATCTTTAAAAGTGCCGCCACAAGATTCTTGGTGTAATTCGATACGCCAGTCCCGTAAACGATTTGCGATATATCAATTCCGATTTTCATATCTTTTTGTATTCCCATACGACCACTCCATTAAAATCATATTCTCCAAGTTTTCGATAACCACTCTCCTCAACTTTTTGGCGAAGGATGTCTTGCAGATCTAAAATCGGCTGAACGTACCGCATAAGATAAATTGTATCAAAGGGGCCTTGGCTTAACCCATCAGGCCCGAAAGATGGGACAGTTTTGGCGTAGTATTTGTACGGTTCCCGCTGCCCTTCTCCCACAAAAAGTGTTGCAGAGTTTTCCTCGGAACGGCTCTCTATAAAGCTTACAGCACTTCTCCAGTCCTCTCTATGAAACCGTGGATTAAAAAGATAAATGCCTGAGGAGATGATATTAACCAACAATATCAAGGTCACGCTCGCCCACCGCAAGGTCTCTCTCTTAAACGAGAATGCTCCCACCGCCAGTAAAAGGTAAAAGGCCGGCAAAAGAAAAAGGAGTCGAAAATAGGAAAATATAGGAAGGCGTAAGCCCAAAATCGCAACTGAAAGAGCGGGCACCAAAAGCCATAGCCATAAAAATTTCGTCTCTCGGAATATTTTTGCTGCTTTGTAAAAAAGCCCTACAAAAAGGGTAGATATGACAGTTATTGCTCCCACGTGGTAGTAACTACTGTCAACTGGGATTCTGCCGATTGTGAATTTTAATGGCACGAGTGCTATTTGTTTCAAGCTTGTGCGCCCCAGAACATTCCACCACTGCGGATCATTCGTTTTAACTGCCAGCCCTGACTGCAATTGCTGCAAAAATGTCGGCAGCCAGAGAGATACGGAGACAGCGACAGCGATAAGTGTGAACAACCATTCTTTTGCATGTTTTTTAAGATGCGGCCTCTCGAATACAATTAAATAAAGTATTAGCGCGAGAAAAAGAAATCCAGGGAGATAGTTGGTATAGAGAAGGAGAACACTTGCCAAAACTAATCCGATCCATAAGCTACGGCTTTGCTTCTTCAAAAGTTTCAAAAAAAACAAAACCACCGATGAGGCAAAAAAGGTGGCAGGGACATACATTCTGGCTTCTTGGGAATAATAAATATGCAAAGGGGCCGTTGCCAAGAACAGCGCAGATAAAAGAGCCCAGCTTTCTGGGGTTACACCTTTATGTAACAGTGTAACCCGTCTAGATAGCTCTCTGGCTATAAGATAAACCATGTAAATTGTTGCTACGCCGAAAATCACAGACAGCATTCGTGCAGCTACCTCACCAAAGCCGAACAACCCTACCCAAAGCTTAAGCATTAAATAGTAAAGAGGCGGGTGAAAATCACCTGGAGAAAATTTAGTTAAAAGCTCAACAACAGAAAAATTACGGGCGCTATTTATACTTATCGCTTCATCAAGCCAAAGAGATTGATTAAGATTCACTAGCCGTAAAACCAATCCCAAAACAAGAATTAATAATAACCGAGTCATCTGCCGCTCATTAATATACACTCATACATAGGGGTGTATAATTTCATTTTGCTCCTTTGCCTAAAACTGTATATTCTAAGATACCTATAAACTCGGCAAAATCAGATACAGGCTTGAAAACCAAAAACACCGGTGTTGCGAATACTACTGCCTTTACGGCACCAACTACCAAAGAAACTGGCAACGAGACGCGTACTAGGGCAAGAAGTATGCCAAGAAATCCAAATTTATATTTTCTCTTAGCTCTCCAACGTGATTGCACGAAAACTTCTTTCAGGGTGTCGGGATTGCGATGATAAAACACCGCACCGGGGACAACTTGTGCTTCAGCCCCCAGTTTCTGCGATAAGCTCCAATCATCCGCATAACCTTGTTTTGGGTCAAAGCCGCCTACCCTCTCAAACTCCTTTTTCAAAATTGCCCTAAAAACTCTTTGCGTATCAGGATATCCTGCAGAGTGCATCCGATCTGGCGGCAAGCCCCTGTTTATATTCCACGAACGGGCTAAAGCATTGTCCTTGTTGGCAACATATTCTTCTTTGCTAAATGTTCCCTTTGCTTTTCCTTTAACAATTGGGGCAACAAGTTTTTCAATAAAATCTGGCGCAAATGTCATGTCTGCATCTACAAAAACCAAAGTCTCGCCCGTCGCATGTTTTGCTCCCAAATTCCTCGCCGCTCCCGGCCCTTTATGCTGCTGGCGCAGCAAGGTGACTCGTGACTTGTGACTTGTGACTCGTCGAACAGTTGCATCGATCGAGCCGTCGTCGACCACAATAACCTCGAGGTCTTTGTAGGTTTGCTCAGACAGCGAAGAAAGACAATCATCTATGACAACTTCCTCGTTATATGTGGGAATAATAACTGAAACTTTCATCCTTCGGCTCCTTTCAGTCGCTCAGGACAAGCTCCTTGAATAATCTATTGTACTGCTCTGCAATCCTATCCCAAGAAAATTTTCTTGCTTGTTGTTGCGGCACATCCTTCCATGATCGCGTCAACGCCTCTCTTAACGCTAGTGTATATTCAGAGATATTCTCTGGGTTTATCAAAATCCCGGCATCTCCCACAATCTCGCGTCTCACAGAATCATTATTTGCAACAACAGGAAGATTTGTTGCCATTGCCTCAACAAGAACAATCTCGAAAGAGTAATAAGATCGAGAAGGAATTGTAAATAAATTTGCAGTTCTATAGATTTTTGGCATCTCGTCGTGGGGAAGGTGCATTAACAGAAACCGTCTCGGAAGAAGCTGTTGCCCAACCCTTTCTACTTCCTCCCATAATGGTCCGTCACCCACGATAATAAGACTCGCTCTCCGTAAATTCGCCACAGCTTCAATTGCACGCAGTGGACGTTTTCCTTCCTCGAGAGCCCCTACAAAAAGGATGATAGGCCGTGGCAAATCAACTTGGAGCAGCTGTCCTTCGGGCTTGAACTTCTGTAAGTCTACTCCGTTGGGGATCATCTCTGTCCGCACAAGAGGATTAATCCTCTTGGCCCATTTTTGCGCTCGAGTCGAGAGTGCAACAAAAGCGTTTGGGAAGCTCAAGAGATTCACAGCCTCATCCCACCCGACTCCAGCCTGTCCGGAAATAACCATCTTTCCCCTATAAAGCCAGGTGATAATCCGAACTAAAGCAGGTTGCCAGCCACCATTTGTGACAATAACAATATCAGACTTTTCTTTCCAAATTTTGGGTAGACTTTTCAATGTAAACCAAAAAACCTTTCGGCTCCAATAATCAAGATATAACCTCTTTAAAAAAGGACTGCCGCTTTTGTCCCAGTTTAGAGACATGGAGATAGGTTCAATCTTGTAGTCCTCTTCACCTTTAGCGATTCCCCCTTGGAAAACTATCACTTCGTTGGTCTTTGCAAGTCTTTGGCCAAGACTTGCCACATAAGTCTCAGCCCCCCTGTTAACTAACCCCGAGTACATACTTAAAAATGCAATTTTCATCCTTCGGCTCCTTTCAGTCGCTCAGGACAAGCTTCCTCGTCCAGAGCCAAACTCCCGGCTTGATTTCTTTTTCTTTAGTGTAATGTTCCTCAATCCATCGGGCAATCTTCTTCGGCTGATAGGTGCCCAGGTCAAACCAATTACCCGGCGAGGGAGTGCGCCAAAACACTATGGCTGGTGAATTCTCTTCCCAACGAGAAATAATTTCCTCTTGCACACCCGGAATTTCCAAGTACCATCCAAAATTATCTGTCCAACGCTTAGATGGCAATACCCCCGCCATTGAATAAAGTCCAGAATGTAAGCCCAAGAAAAAAACGCGCCCACCCTGAGGTGTGACTTCTTGTATTACTTGCGCAAGCTGCGCGTCTTCCTTGCCATAAAACCTCGCCTCCTTTTGCCAATCGCTACGCAAAATGGCTGGATAGATTGTGCCTAAAAGCAAAACTAAGCCTATGGCAAACGATGCGGTAATCAACCTTCTTTCTTTGCTTTTCCACAAAAGATAGCTCCACAAACTTACACCTAAAGCAATAAATAACTGCATGTGGAAAAATGAAACACGCGGGTAAACTATAATCAGTGAAATAATCAAAAACAGTATAAGGAGCGCAAGGTTCTTGTCACGCCAAAGTTTAGAATTTTTAAAGAGAGCGACTAAAGGGATTCCAAATAGCACAATAATTACTAATGCATGATACCAATGGAAGGAAAACTCAACATAGCCGGGGAATTCTCCAAACCGCGTTAGTGGATAAACTAGTGTCCAGTTTAAAAAATCTGTTAGAG
>CAZLZK010000007.1:0-6445 GCA_964564005.1 uncultured Gammaproteobacteria bacterium | reverse complement strand
TCTCCAAACCGCGTTAGTGGATAAACTAGTGTCCAGTTTAAAAAATCTGTTAGAGCTCCTTCTTGTAAAAGTCGGATAAAAAGCAGAGTCCCTAAAATAAGTGGACCGAGGAAAAAGTTTTTAAATTGATTGAGGCGTGTTTTAGTTACCAATAAGTAGAAAATGCTACCTACATAAAACAACCCAGTCGTCTGCTTTGTTAACATTGCCACCGATAAAAATATCCCAGCTAAGAACCAATTATTTCTTAGGACAAAATATATCCCCAAGAGAACCATTGGCACGATTGCAATATCGAACCAAAGCATATTCCCTTCCAGAAAAGGCTGCAGGAATATGTATGAGGCCATTCCAATAAGTGCTATCCCGTCTTTTTTGGTAAATTGCCTTGCGACAAGGAAAACTAAAAGGTCGGCCGCGAGAATCACAACCCATGCCACAGATTGCAAAACGCTAAGGCTGTAGCCAAAGATACTATATATAAAGGACAGTCCCATCGTAAGAAGGGGTGGATAAGGGTGAATCATGTCGCGATAAAGAAGAAATCCGTTATTTCTAAGGTAGGGGTATGAGAGCATCTCAGGCCACGCCGTAAAACGAAGATTAACCAGAAGAATAAAGTGAACGGTCAATAAAGTTGCCAGGAGAATATAAGTTTTAATCTTCATATTTTTTGTGCAACAACGGTCAGCGAAGTTCCCATTTTAAGTTTTGTAATTATAAATGTCGGTATCAAAGTTAGAATGTCTTTAAAAAATCGTTTCTTTTTGGAACTTAGGCTTTGCCAAATCTCAGCAATTGGGTTCCCGTAATCCCAAACCCCCGAACGCGCCTCCCAATAAATGGGGGTAAAATCCTCTTTCTTTAAAAGAAGAAAGAGGGAATCTTTTGTAAAATGCCAAAGATGCTCCTTGGGAGCTGTATAGCCCCAGTTTACGCCGTAAACTTTAGCCGACAAACTGCCGAAATTGGGAACATCTATAAGTATTAACCCGACCTTTTTAAGGATTCGTCTTGCTTTCTGCAGTGTTCCCAGCGGGTCCGGAATGTGCTCGAAGACATGGTTAAAGATGACCGCATCAAAACTTTGAGGCTCTATTTTGGCTTCTTCAAAAGTTGTATTAAGCGTAGGCACTCCCCGTAACAGTGCAGCTTGAATAGCTGTTTTGGAAGGCTCTATGCCTTGTACTCTCCAACCATTCCTCTTAAGAAGTGAGAGCAAAAGTCCTGTTGAGGAACCCACTTCCAGAACGCTCCCGGAATCTTTAAACTTTTGCAGGATCTTAACTCTTCTTTCAAAGATGTTTTGAAACTGCTCTTTTGCAGCAATGTACACTTCATCCCGATGATACGCACTATATTGCCCATGAGTTTGACTACCACTCGTGACACCCAGTCCGCATTTTGGGCACTGCAAAATTAAAAGATTGCCAACCCTCCCTCGCGGTTTGAGTCTTGATTCACAAGCTATGCAAATGTTGCGTTCCATATTTTAATCGCTATTAATAGCCTATCCTCGACGTATTAAAAATACGCCTTTTAATCTTTCGGGCCGGCGTTTCGAAAAATGCCCTAATTCTAAAAGACTTGCTCATCTTAATCCAGGGAGCTGGAACAATCGCTGGCCTTGGCCTAAAGAAAACCTCAGGATAATAAAAGTCGGCTGGAAATGGAATACCAAGCTCATGCTTTAACTTCTTCGCTCTTTTGGGCACCTCCCACTCCTTACTCCTTATATCTGCTCGCTGGAGATGAGTTGCGTGTATATAGGGTGCATCCAAAAAAGTTATTTTTCTTGGATCACGATCTTGAATCATCTTCCCATTTCCATCCACCCATCCCCATGTCCCGTGTGGGCGTTCGGATCTGAGACCAGGTATTCTCATGTTCACTCCGCGGAGTGCAAGATGTCCCTTCCTCCCAGCTAAAACATAGCCCCCCGCCTCTCTCTCTTGATAATGAAATATGTCACCAACTAGATTCACTGTAGGAACCACAATTGATTCAATCCCGTCTCCATGTTTTTGGATCTCGGCAGTAACCAGAGCAATCGAATCTTCCCACCAGATTTCATCTCCATCAACGACTATAAACCAGTCCGTATCGGTTGCATCTAACATCTCCTGCCGAACGCTGGCAAACTCCTCTGGACTTACACTTCCCACTTCTCTGAATTCTATCTTCGACTTTCCCTGCCCGTCCGGCAGGCGGGTATCTCCCAACATCCGCATCTTCCTAATAATCTCAAGTGTTCCGTCACTGCTTCCTGTATCCCAAAGAAGAACTTTATCAACGTGATTTACAACCGACATAACAGAATACCAGATAAATCTGGCTTCATTTTTGACCAAACAGTGTGCGGTGATTGTTCTCTTCACAGGCGTCTTAGATATTGCCAAGCAAAAAAGGCTGTAACAAAAAAGGTTAATAAATTAACTATGCCCAAAGTTATGACTGGTCCAAACACCCCAAATCTCGGAATGCCATAAAAATTAAGAACCAGAATAAGTGGCAGTTGAAAGAGAGAAAGCAGTGTTATAACTTGAGGCTTTTGAAAATGATAGATTAAGACATTTACTGACGGGGTACTTAATACAAACGGTATGAATCCAATAAGGAGCCACTGTAATACCGAGCCTGAGTCGCGATAAGATTCCCCAAATAAAGAAATCACTAAAGGCGCTATTAAAACACCAATGGCAAGTAGAATAGCAATTAAGACAGACAAGCCGATGGCTTTTTTGAAAAAGTCCAAAAGCTCTTGCCTACCATCTATGGAAGCAAACCGAGGAGCAAGTACGGTTGCAAAGCTTCCCAAGATAAGTGGTACGCCGAGAACTAGACGATTTGCCGCAGCATAAATACCCGCATCATAAGCTCCAGTGAGAGTCACTAAGAGTAGGACATCTACTCGTGAGTTAATTGACGAGACTATTTTATTTCCTGCCATCCAGCCGGAAAAAGGAGCAACTTCTCGAATGGTCTTTCGCCACCCCTCTCCAAGTTGAGGCAGGGAGGGCCGCCAAAAATAAGATATAGCCCAAATAATCAAAAGGCTGCCGGAAAAGACAGTTAGAATGCTATAAAGATTAACGGCGTCAATGCTTACCAAAAACAGAGTCAACAGGACCCGCAGTAAATTGGTCAGTGCAAGAAAAATGGCTGCAATTTTCCAGCTCTGCCTTGCCTGCATAGAAACTATTTGAAAATCCAAAAGAAGGGTTCCGAAAACTCCCACGGCGGCCAAGAAGACGAGTGTCGAATCGCTCGAGCGTAGAAAGGTTTGGCTTATCCACGGCGCCAAAAGGATAAGAAGAACCGCAATGACAATTGCCGTCACGAGGCGCATCGAAAAGACCGTTCGATAAATTCTCTCGGCTTGAGATATTTTCCCTGTATTCCATAAGCCTGAAGCAAATCGGAAAATTCCTGCCCCTAAACCAAAATCACCGACCGCAACTAGAATTATTATTAAACTGCCTACCGCTGCAACTAGTCCCCAGTTTTCCGGACCGAGAAAGCGTGCTGCTAAAATTGTAAATACTATTCCTAAAACTGAAGATAAAACATTCCCAATAAAAATCGTCGCACTATCCTTGGCAGTTTTTGAAACTATGAGTTCCTTAACTTGGAAGAAAAAGTCAAACACTTATCTATCAACTCCTCTCTTTTTTGTAAGCCTTGTTTTCGTTAAGAATAAACTTTGTCAGCGCATTTCTAAAAGATTTATCTAAAAACTCAACATCCGGAATAACACAATGTCCTCCTATCGGACCAGGGATAGGCTTAAGAACTGCTTGTCTCACATTCGGTTTATCTCTGCCGTAACCCTCGTTATAACTTTCCATGAATTGTTCATAGACTATCCCGAAATCAGCACCAAAATGCCTACACAATCTGGCAGCCCATTTACAAAGGACTATGCTCCAAGCAAACCCTGCTATGTTAACCAGCTTTCCCAACTCTGTATCCAAAGAATCTCCAACGATTTCGACTTTTTCAATTCCTATTGCTTGCAGGTTGCGGGCTGCAAGATGAGCTGACTCGCGATCTACACCGCCCACATACTTAACGAAGTCATTTTTTATCGCACTGTAGAGGTTGGGGTGATCTCCTCGAATGGGCGAGTGCGCTGTTGGGAGTTTTATCTTTTTTGCTACCTCTTGAGTTATTCCCGGCGGAACAGTCGAGTGAATAATTACGATTTTTGGCGGACTAGCATGAGCAGCCGAAACGATTGCATCAATAAAACTTTGATCCTTCTTATTCTCATATGGAATGCATACATGTAACGCCTCAACTGGTCGACCATCTAAATTATTCCAGGCCAACTCCTTTACAAGAACGCTAAAACCTTTCTCTTGTGCAATCTTTTTGATTGCAGCACCAACCTCTCCTTCGCCCAACAATAAGATTCTTTTCATTAACACTCTTTAATTAGCATCCTTTGCTTTAGGGTAGAACCAAAAAAAGATGATTACAAGAGAAAGAAGAGAGATAATAGACAAATAGATTCCCCAGCGAACGTTCTCTTGTCCTTCAAAAACAATTTCCGCCTCCCTCCACTCGGGCCGCGGATTAAATCCATTAATCATCGAGTAAAGGGGATATGAGGGTAAACCAATCGGGCCCCGCTCTAAAATCCAATCCTTGTTGTAATTATCGCTAAAAATCACCCAGCGTGTTCCTTCGGGAATATTTATTTTATATCGGACTGGGCTTACCCTCTCATAAGGAACTTCTTGCCATCCGCTATCGGCCCACAAGGCCATTAACTCAGCAGCGCCCGGCTCGCCTTCAACAGCTACAAAATCAAAGCGGTCGGCTAGTTCGTCAACCATCCTCGAGGCTTCCTCCCAGTCTTTTTTGGGTATAAGAGCCACAACATTAACCGCCATAATACCCACATCGTTTGTTAGTGTTAAAGGATAAGTTCCTTGACTTGAGCTTACAGATGAAATATCCCAAGAGAATTTCTGCCCTTTTAGTGTTCTAATGGCCAAGACATAATCGCCGTCGGAGGGAACATTAAGATTCCACGAGATTTTTTCACCCTCAACAGAAGAGAAAGCAATCCCCTTCCCGTAGTCAAACTCTTTTGTGTCAACGCCGTTTACTAAAAACTCGTATTTGTATCGAAGATAATCGGCTGCATCGCGAACAGCCCATTGAGAGGATTCAGCATCTCGCGGAGCGACAAAATACTCCTGCAAAAAGCTCATCGCAAGGTCGGTCTCTTCTTTATCATTAAGAACCAATATGGTAGACTCGGGCGCAACCTCCAGTAAACTGCGCGGATTCGACTTCCCATCCTCAAGAAATATAAAACCTTGATTGCCGATAGAGAATTTGTCGTTTTCTTCTTTTAACTTCTCATAAATATCATCTGCGCCCACGACGGCAATGAGCTTGTTCGTTGCAAAAATGTGGGGTTTTGTCTCGGAAACGCGGTATACAGGAAAGTTTGTCCCCCAGTTTATTCTCTCTAGATTGCTATCCTCAACCAATTTGAGCAGATTGTCCCAATCTTTTCGCTCTTCGTCATTGAGGCTTGGCTTACGCGGGTCGCCGGAAAGGATAAGATACTTAATTCCTAAAACGTCGAACCATTGAATAGCCTGCTGGTTATGCAAAAAGTTAAATACGTCAAGAGTGCCCACATTGAGTGTAGCAAACGGTCTTGCATCAACAAGCCTTTTGGCGTCTAAAGCAGACTTCTCCTCTATATGAAAAGTAAATGGCGAACGCTCTGGAAACCACAAGGTTCTAAAAAAACCCTCCTCTTCTTCTACCAATCTTTGATGCACCAACTCAAACCCTGTGGGTAAGGGCCTTGCAGCCAAAACCCCATTCAAATTTCCCAAAAACGCAGGAGATATCAAGAAGAGGAGGTATAGATATACCAATCCCTTTACACTAATATGTAAAGGTGTAAAGTGCTTCTTCAGAAACTGACTGGTGTATTCAACTGTTACTCCAATAAGGACCCCTGAAAAAAGCAGTACGGGTGCGAAAAATTTAGTTGAATCGCGAAAAGCCGAACCAAAAGGGAAAGTTCCCACAAACCATTCATACAGACCCCCAAGGGGCGGGGTTTCTCCTTTTACAAGGAAGATAAAAATAAGGACTAGAAACGCCAAACCCCATACCCGTTTTTGAGGATTTAAAAAAAGATTGCCAAAAACTAAGACCGGTATGACCGCAAAATAAAATGGCGGAGGAAAAACAACCCCAAATTGGTTCAAGGGCCAATGCGGCTGAAATAGAAGAAAACCATTAAGAAGAGAGACTAGTTGTAGACGCGAGACATCAAGGCTTCGGGCTGTGCTTGCAGTCAAGAGTGGAATCAGCCAATACAAAGAAAGCAGCATATTTGCAAAAATAAGAGTAACTAGAAATCTCAGATTTTTGACCTCCTTAGGGTTGCGGAATGTAAGCCACTCAG
>CAZLZK010000006.1:22842-28362 GCA_964564005.1 uncultured Gammaproteobacteria bacterium | reverse complement strand
CCTCAAAGGATTTTTGTTATCACAATGTCGAGGTATGCAAAAGAGGTCGGTAGAGAGCTTCCAGAACTCTCGCAAGAGCAGATTATTGAAGAACCTGTGAGACGCAGTACCGGCCCGGCAGTACTCCTGGGAACCCTGGCAATAGAGCTGCGTGACCCAGAGGCCATAATTATTAATTTATGGGCGGACCACCTAGTCCAAGACGAAAAAGAGTTCTCGGAGGCAATTCTCTCGGGTGCCGCGAGTGTTGCCGACGGAGAAAACCTTCTTACAACCGGTCTGACACCCACTTTTCCCCATACTGGTTTGGGATATATAAAAAAGGGATCCTCCTTCGACAAAAGTGGTCCACAAGGAGTTTTCCGAGTTGAAAAGTTTATTGAAAAACCCAACCTTCAAATTGCAGAAGACATGCTTGACCGAGGCGGATACTTATGGAATGTCGGTCTTTATATTTGGAGGGCGGACGCGATAATTCGCAGTTTCACAACACACGCCCCAGAGCTTGCACGATTTCAGACGGATCTAATAGCATGTTTGAAATCTAAAGATTCTAAGAGAATAGAAGAGGCGTATGCTCAGATGCCAGAGGTTTCTATTGATAACGCAATCTCCGAGAAAGCTAAGAATTTTTTGGTGGTTGAGGCACAATTTCGTTGGAGCGATATTGGTAGCTTCGAAGTGGTTTGGGAGAATAAGCCCAAGGACTCAGACGGGAATGTGACTTTAGGTAAAGGAGGTTGGATCGGTGCCAATACTCAAGGAAGCCTTTTCTCGTCTGGGAGTGGGCAACTTATTGCGACCATTGGGTTAAATAATATAGTTGTTGTGGCTACAAAAGATGTTGTTTTGGTAATGCCGAAAGACGAATCCCAAAAACTCAAAGAGCTAATAAAAAGTCTCAAGAAGGACAAGCAGGAATATTTGTAAAAAGTGATCTACCCATTTTTTAAGAGAATAGTCGATATCGTCTTGGCTGTCTTTCTGTTGATACTCTTTTCCCCCATCGCCCTCCTTGCCGCGATTGCTATCAAGATAAGTTCACGAGGCCCGATACTTGCGGATACACCAAAGAGAGTTGGTAAAGGGGGGAAGCTTTTCTACCCTTACAAATTCCGTTCCATGGTAGTTAATGCTCATGCTCTATTGACAACAGATCCTAAGTTTCGCAAACTGTATGAGGAGTATAAGCGCTCGAGTTATAAACTCCATGAAGATCCTCGGGTTACACCTGTGGGTCGTTTTATAAGAAAGCATTCACTTGATGAGATGCCGCAATTTTTAAATGTTTTGCGGGGCGAAATGAGTATTGTTGGCCCGAGGCCCTATTATCCTGATGAGTTACGTGCACAACAAAAAAAGTATCCAGGGACAGAAAATCTCGTTCGTGAAGTCTTATCAGTTCGCCCCGGGATAACAGGGATGTGGCAGGTCTCTGGGCGTTCCGAAGTCAACTTTGATAAAAGGATTGCACTCGATGCAAGTTATGCAAGGAGTCAATCTTTTTGGAAAGATTTGCAGATACTCATTAAGACCCCATGGGCAATGATTTCAGGGAGAGGAGCAGTTTAACTTAGAAGATAGAGAATAGAAGATGGAAGATAGAAAAGAGATGGGACAAGATAAACCGGAAGAAATAAAGGACATAACGCCGGAACCGAGCGGGGTGATAACACCGGAGGCGGAGGAGGCGGGTTTTCATAACTTCCCAGAGAGGGGCAGTCGAAAGTTCTCATTACCCTCATTACCTCTCCCAAGATTTAGTCGCAAAGGTCTCGGCGGTTTTGGGATAGCAGTTCTTATTATTCTTCTGCTTTTGGTTGTCTTCGGAGTACTTCCGGCAATAGGAGCATACACCTCGGCGAAGAAGGTAGCTTCATCTGCCCAGAGTTTAGAGAAGGCAGTAGGGAGCCAAAATATTGATCAGATGAGAACTTCTCTCGCCGAGATAAAGAAGGACCTTTCGTCTTTTGATAGCAGTTTGAGGCGACTTTCCTGGGCGACCGTTATTCCTTTTGTTGGTAATTATGTTAGAGATGCAAAGGCTATCGGAAAGGGTGGACTTGCCGGGACGGAGGCAGGCGAGATAATTCTTACAACAGTCGAACCTTATTCTGATTTTTTGGGGCTTGATGGTGGACAGCAAGAGGAAGATGGCGCAAAAACCGCGGAGGATAGAATTAACTTTATAGTTACAACAATTGGAGATATTGCGCCTAAACTTGACTCAATTGGCCAAAAGACTGCTGTGTTGAGCGCGGAGCTCAACAAAATTGACCCAAATCGCTATCCGGAGCACTTCAAGGGGAAACCTGTTCGGAGTCAACTAAGAAAGGTTATTGATCTGGTTAATACACTGCATAACTTTGTTTCTCGCGGGAAACCACTGCTTGAGCAAGCACCTTATCTTCTGGGAATTGGACAGGAACGAAAATACCTTTTTCTCTTCCAAAACGACAAGGAGATTCGCCCAACAGGAGGATTTATCACTGCGTACTCTATTGTGAAAGTCAAAGATGGAAAGTTTGACCATGTCTCCTCAAATGACATTTACAATTTAGACGCTAGGTTAAATAGTCGGATTCCTGCGCCGGAGCCAATTAAAAAATACTTGCCACTGGTTAACTACTGGAACCTGCGTGATATGAATCTTTCTCCAGACTTTAAGGTATCGATGGATACCTTTAGTGAGAGTTATAAAAAGACAAGATCACCCGATGTTGACGGGATCATTGCTGTTGATACCAAGCCCCTTGTTGATCTTTTAGAGGTTATGGGAACAATAGGAGTCCCAGGGTTTGGTAATTTCTCGGCAAAGGAGGATCTTCGGTGTAATTGTCCTCAAGTTATCTATGAACTTGAATCTTTTGCCGATGTTGCAGGTCCTATCGTTTGGGACGATATTTCAGGAAAAATTGTCTTTAAACCACCGAACGCCGACAACCGTAAACTTATATTAGGTCCTTTGATGAATTCCTTAATTGCCAACGCGATGGGCCAGCCTAAAGAAAAACTGCCGGATTTATTTGAGGCGGGCTGGAATGCTCTTCTTGAGAAACATGTTCTTCTTTATCTTTTCGACGAAGATGCCCAGCGCGCTTCCGAAGAGTTTGGTCTTGCCGGGAGAATAAAAGACTTTAGCGGGGATTATCTTCATATTAATGACTCCAACTTTGCTGGAGCGAAATCTAATCTTTACGTTGACCAGGAGGTGAATTTAACTGTTGAGCCGGGTAAAGACGGAACAAAGCATGTTTTATCGATAAGGTACAGGAATCCTCAAAAACACGATGGTTGGCTCAATGGGCCATTTAGGAACTGGTTCAGAGTTTACGTTCCGAAAGGCTCTGAGCTTATAGACAGTGTGGGTTCTGATGTGCCGATGACGACCTCGGAGGACCTGGGCAAAACTGTATTTGAAGGCTTCTTTACCCTTCGCCCGGAAGGGGTCATTGAGGTTAAGATAACGTATAAGACCCCCATCAGGAAAGAGAACGGAGATTTCAAGATTTTAATACAAAAACAGCCGGGAACTGAGGGAAACCCCTACGTGGTTTCAGTTGGCGGACGAAAGGAAGAGTTTAGACTTACCCAAGATAAAGAGTTGCGTCTTTGAAATTTGACAAGCAGTTTTGGCTTAAGATATCATGAAAATGATGAAACAGTCTGCTCTTATCGGGTTAACATTACTTCTCTTGACACCGGTAGTTGCTTTGGCCCAGGATGCTACCACACCGAGTAGAACCAAGACCACCGAGAGAATGGAGGTTCGCAAAGAGGGAGTAGCGGTAGAGGTTGGGACAAGAAGAGAGGCAACAAAAGAAAAGCTGGATACCTTGAGAGAGGAAGCTAAGACTCGACGTGAAGAGGCGGCAACTAAGCGGGAAGAGGTAAAACAGAAGATTGCAGAACGAAGAGCTGAATCCTTCAGACAACTTATATCAAGGCTTGTAAGTAGACTTGAGGCATATACAGGGCGGCTTTCTGCACTAGCCGACAGGCTTGAGCAGAGAGTAGACAAGCTTGCAGAAAGGGGCGCGGATACCTCCTCCGCACGAGCACAGCTTTCCAGCGCCCGCGGTAAAATAGAAGCGGTTAAAGGAGATATAACAGCACTAAAGGGGAGTGGCGATGACTTGGTATCTTCGGAAAACCCACGTGATTTTTTTGCTGCGCTTAAAGACCATGTCGCAAACATCAAAAACCAGTTCGTAGATATCCACCAGACTCTAGCCTCGGTGCTAAGAGAGGTGAAAGGGTTGAGTAGTGTTCAAAAAACAGAAGGAGAGGTTCAAAATGAAGAGTAATTCGGGTGTCTCTACAATATCTATTTTGCTGGTGATAGTTCTTGTAGCGGCGGCTGCCATTGGCTACATAACGTTTACTCAAAAGAAGTCCACCACACCCATAACTATTCAAGAGATTCAAACACAAGGGACATCAACCGAGACCTCAGCAATAGAAAGCGATCTTAACGCAACAAGTTTCACCAGTATCGACTCTGATCTCTCAGACATCGAGACGGAGCTCAACGCCGCTCTCTCCGAGTAACCCCTTTACCAACCTCTAACCTCTCACTGTTCCGACAGCAAGCTTTGCTTATTACTATGCTACAATCTCCTTGTGCGTGATCGTACTTTTTCGACCGAAGCCGTTATCCTTGCAAGACGCAATTTTGGAGAAGCAGATCGGCTATTGACTGTTTTTTCCAAACACTACGGGAAACTTCGAATTATAGCAAAAGGAATTCGCCGCACAACCTCACGGAAACGTGGTTCTTTGGAGCTTTTTAATCATGTCCGCCTTCTTCTTGCGAGGGGAAGAAATATGGATATCGTAACCGATGTCGAGGTTAAAAATGGTTTTTTGGCTTTTCGCAAAGACTTAACAAAAGTTGGAGTTGCTTATCATCTTTCGGAGGTTGTAACAAGGCTTACGGCAGAGCATCAAGAACACAGGGAGATATTCGACCTGCTCGTTGACTCGCTTGCGCGTTTACATCAAACGGAGTATTGGGACTTGCATGCACTTATTCAAAGATTTAAAGTGCAAGTGTTAGAAGAACTTGGGTTTTTAGAAAGAGGAAAATCAACACCGAAAAATCTGGATTTTTATATCGAAGACTTAATTAACGGCGAACTTCGTACCAGAAGATTTCTTGCGAGGTTAAAATAGTCCTTTACACCGTTACATATCAGTGTAAAATTCCTGTTCAGCAAGGTGGGTGATAAAATAACACTGTGCGAGAGCAGGAACCAAAAAGAGAGAAGATAAGTTTGGTAAGAGTGGCCGCTTCGGCCATCTTGGGCCTTGCTGGTCTTGATCTTTTTCTTCGGGGTAAAGTGTTGGTTGGTTTGGTAGGACTTGGTGCTTCTTATTTTCTGTGGACCAATCGCCACGTCCCACGCTAGCACAAACCCCGTGATTTTGTTAGCATATACATATGGCTGAGGATTTGATGCAGAAAATTGTGGCTTTGTGCAAGCGCAGAGGGTTTATTTATCCGGGGAGCGAGATTTA
>CAZLZK010000006.1:0-22742 GCA_964564005.1 uncultured Gammaproteobacteria bacterium | reverse complement strand
AAGAAGTTTAATCTTCTGACAGAAGTTCTTTTAGGAACTACAGAGGAGGGGAAACAGACAGCATATCTCCGCGGAGAGATAACTCAAGGAGTTTTCATAAACTTCAAGAATATCGTTGATTCAACGCGGCAAAAAATTCCTTTTGGTGTCGCCCAAATTGGCAAGGCATTTCGAAACGAAATTACTCCAGGGAATTTTATCTTCAGAACCCGCGAGTTTGAACAGATGGAGCTTGAGTTTTTTGTAAAACCCAGCGAGAAAGAGGCTAATAAGTGGTTTGAATATTGGAAAAAGGAGCGGATTGCTTGGTACGTAAACCTTGGGATGAAGAAAGAAAACTTACGTTTTCGAGAACACGCACCTGACGAGCGTGCACATTATGCAAAAGCCGCAGAGGATATAGAATACAATGCGCCATTTTCCACCAAAGGTGGATCCGCCTCTGGCGGAGGGTGGGCCGAGTTTGAAGGAATACACAATAGAAGCGATTGGGATTTATCGCGACACAAACTAGCTTACAAGGATGAAGAAGGAGGAGAAGAATACACGCCGTGGGTCATTGAAACCTCTGGAGGAGTTGACCGTGCGGCACTTTTCTTTCTTCTTGATGCATACCGAGAAGACGGAGATCGCGTTGTTTTACAACTCCACCCTCGCTTAGCACCAATTAAGGTTGCGGTTTTTCCCTTGGTTTCTAACAAACCCGAGATTGCCAAGAAGGCTAAAGGAGTTTTCTCACTTCTCACTTCTCACTTCTCACTTCCCGTCGTGTGGGATGACCGTGGCAACATAGGCAAAAGGTACTACGCGCACGATGAGATTGGGACGCCCTGGTGTGTGACTATTGATTATCAAACACTTGAGGATGATACAGTAACAGTAAGAGACAGAGACAGTGCCAAGCAAGAGAGAGTTTCTATTGACAAGTTGGTTGATTGGTTTCAGAATGGATTAAGGTAATTAAAGTGAATCGCAAGCTGCTCGTTTTTTTGGTCGTTCTTTTGGGAATAGCAACTAGCGGAGGAATATTTTGGTTTGTAAAAGGAGTTACCCAGAAACCTACAACAACCGCGAGCTCTCAAAAGGAAGAAGTTTTACGCGAATTGCCCTTAGCGGAGAGACCGTTCGCCTCCATGACTCCTAGAACAGACGGGCATGAATTTAAACTTGCTGTCTCTAGGATCCCATCGGGGATCGACGCCCTTGAATATGAGCTAGTTTATAAGAACAGTGATGGCGTAACACAAGGGGTACCCGGATCCGTTAAGCTTAAAGGAGCAACGATCCTTGAACGCAATCTTCTTTTAGGGTCTTGTTCCTCGGGGAAATGTAAATATGATGAGGGGGTAGAGAAAGGGACTTTAACGCTACGCTTACGTAACGCAGATGGTGAGCTTATCGCTAAACTCGAGACAGGTTTCCATCTTCAGCAGGGAGGACCCTTGAGCTCGACCGATGGTAACTTTAAATTAACTTCTAGCTCTCTTTCGGTAAAAACATTTTATTTAACAATGGGGACGTTTGGTCTTCCCGGGTCTAGCCCTGGAGAAGTTACAGCTGGTCCTTATGGAGTTTTTACTTCCGGGAAAACGAGTATTTCTGGGACAGTTAGCTTGGGAAATGGCCAAATTTATGGTTGGAGTGGCGGCAAATGGACAATTGCAGAGAATGGCAAGATAACTTCTCTTGGAGTATTTGTAGCGACAAAGTAAAAGGAACCTTCTCACTTCCCGCCTTGCCTTAGCATTCGCCTCTTCAATACTATTCGTATACGGCTCATGCTGCGGCCGGTCGGCGGGTGCGACCCGTTAGACAGAGCAACTGTCTAATCGGGTCTTGACATCTCCGTGAAAATGCTCCAATATGGATAAAAGTGGTGAGAAGTGGTGAATTAACCACTTTTGCTTAACAAGATCTGATCTGCCCAAGTTGCTTATGTTAATAGGGCAGTATCATACAAGGCTTAGCGGTAAAGGGAGAACTGCTGTTCCAGTACGCTTCCGGGAGGAACTGGGAGAGACGATTGTTGTAAGTCGCTGGTATGAAGGGTCTCTCGCAATTTTTGCGCAAAAAGCATGGGAGCGGATGCTGGAAGTGGCAGTTGGCGGATCACTTTTAACGCGACCTACGCGAGAGACGGAACGATTTTTGCTAGGTGGGGCATATGAGATTAGATTGGACGCGCAAGGTCGCTTTGTTATCCCTAGGCCGCTTCGCGAATACGCACGTTTAACAAACGAAGTTGTGTTTGTTGGCCTGCGTGATCGTGCGGAGGTTTGGAACAAGAAAGATTGGATAGCAAAAGAAGAGGATATTACAAAAAGGGCCGAGAAGTTGATAGAGGAGGTCCAGCAAACGAAGACTCAAAATGAGAAAGAATGGTAGAACACAGACCGGTAATGCTCACGGAAGTTTTATATTTCCTTGACGTAGGGCCGGGGAAGCGTTTTATTGATGCCACCCTTGGAGGAGGTGGCCACACAGAAGCAATTTTACAATCTGGCGGGGAAGTTTTAGGGATAGAGCAAGACCCGAAAGCTTTAGAGGTTGCGAAGAGACACCTTTTGACCTGCCCTGACAGGCACCGTACGGTACCTGTCCCTGGTGTCTTTAAAGGCATCCTCGGAAACTTCTCCCACATAGGCGAAATTGCTTTAAAAGAAGGCTTTAATAAAGTCGATGGTATCTTATTTGATTTGGGATTTGCCAGTTTTCAAATTGACGATTCAAAGTACGGATTATCTTTTACTCGGAGTATGCCGCTTGAAATGCGGCTTGACACAAAGCTTGGTGTTACGGCTGCGCATTTGATTAACAGTTTCCCCGAAACTGAACTTGCGAAACTTTTTAGAGAAATTGGACAGGAATCGCGCGCTCACGCTATTGCTCGTGCAGTTGTTCGCAAGAGGGCTCTTGCACCCCTCAAGACAACAACAGAACTTGCAAATCTGGTTGAAGGTGTATATGGGGGTGGGGAAGCACGGATACATCCGGCGACACGCGTATTTATGGCACTCCGAATAGCTGTAAATTCGGAGTTTGAAAATTTAAAAGAGGGTCTTGCGGAGGTCCCAGATTTACTCAAGAAATCCGGCAAGCTAGTAGTTGTTAGTTTTCACTCAGGTGAAGACCGGATTGTAAAGACCTTTATTAAAGAGAAGGAGAAGATGGGAATTTTTAGGAATTTAACAACAAAACCAGTTCAACCAAGCGAGGGGGAGATTGGGGAAAATCCTCGAAGTCGAAGTGGTAAATTGCGAGCAGCGGAAAAAATATGAGAGATAAAACGTTGCATGCGAAACGGAAAATTGGCAAGGCGGGGGTTTTATCGCTTGCTCTTCTGGCTGTCGCGGCGCTTGTGCAGCTTGTTGCGAGTAACGCTTTGGCGGGTAAAGGTGGAGAGTTGGGAGAGCTTGAGAAGGCAGCGTCTCGCCTAGTGAAGGAGAACCAATTACTAAAGTCTGATGTTTCCCAAAAGGCATCTCTTTCAAACATTGCCGCTCAGAGCGCAGAGCTTGGACTAACTTATCCCGAGTCGATAATTTATGCAGATCTGTCCCAACCCGTTGCTGCCCTACCGCAATGAGATCTCCCGGGGTCTTTGAGAAAAAGATAGATCATTCCTCACTTCGGATTAAACTACTTCTTATTGCCTTTATTCTAGGAAGTCTAGTTATTTTGATAAGGCTTTTTACTTGGCAGGTTATAAAAGCTCCCCAGTTAACCAAAATCGCTCGTAGCCAACATCAGGTGTCCTCTGTAATTCCAGCACAAAGAGGCGCAATTTTGTCGTCAGATGACTTTCCGTTGGCTTCCTCGGAGGAGGCGTTCTTAGTTTGGGCCTCTTTGCCTGAGATTAAGGATTCTTCTTTAGTTGCGTCCCGCTTAGCACCACTTCTTGTTGATGAAGATCGTGAGACTGGGAAGGAACTTATAGAAGCCGAGGAAGAGAGGATCAAAAATCTTTTGTCAAAAAAAGATGTTGTTTGGGTTCCGTTAAAGCATAAGGTTAATAGAGAAGTTCGTGGGGAGATTCTCAAATTAGGATTAGAGGGCATTGGCTTTGACCCTGAAGAAAAAAGGGGTTATCCCGAAGGCTCGATGAGCGCACACCTTTTGGGTTTTGTTGGAAGTAACGCGGCAGGTCAGGATCAGGGGTATTTTGGGCTTGAAGGATATTACGACTTGACACTCTCCGGAGCGCGTGGAGAGAGAGGTTGGGAAAAAGATGCTTCCGGCAACCCTATACTCTTAGGTTCTTTTCGCAAGATTACAGCTTTAGATGGCTTGAGTCTTAAAACTAACATTGACCGTGCACTGCAGTTTATTATTGAGAGGCGCCTTAAAGAGGGCCTTCTTCGTTATGGTGCCTCCTCGGGGACAACTATTGTCCTGCGGCCGAGTGATGGCGCAGTTTTAGCGATGGCTTCCCTGCCTTCTTATGATCCGGCGAGGTTTTCAAAGTTTGACAAGGAGCGCTTTGTCAATCCGGCAGTTGCGGAATCGTTTGAACCTGGTTCTATTTTCAAAATTTTAATTATGGCTGGCGCTTTAGACGCGGGAGTTATTGAACCTGACGATCGCTGTGATGAGTGTAGCGGCCCAAGGCACATTGCCGAATATACACTTAAGACCTGGAATGAGAAATATTATCCCAATACAACTGCCCGTGAGATCATACAACATTCTGACAATGTCGGAATGATTTGGGTTGGCGAAAAGCTTGGTATAGACCGACTTTATGAGTACCTACGGAAATTTGGTATAGGGGAGGCAACGGGGATTGACCTTCAGGACGAATCAAGCCCGAGGTTGCGGGAGAGGGACAAATGGGGATTAATTGACCTTGCAACCGCGTCTTTTGGGCAAGGAATTGCTATTACTCCAATACAGATGGTCCGGGCAGTTTCGGCGATTGCGAATGGAGGCAATTTACCGACACCCCAGGTTGTGGATAAACTTGTTGGGGTAGGTTGGGAACAAGACATAAAGCCGAAGATTGATCGGGAGGTTATCTCCAAAGAGGCGGCAGAGAAAATAACTGAGATGATGGTTAACGCAGTTGAGGCGGGGGAAGCAAAATGGACAAAGGTTCCCGGCTTTAAGATAGCCGGGAAGACCGGTACTGCACAGATTCCAGTCTCTGGCCACTATGATCAAGACAAAACAATTGCTTCTTTTGTAGGCTTTGCACCAGCTGACAATCCACGTTTTGTTATGTTAGTAACCCTTCGTGGACCGACAAGCTCTCCTTGGGCATCGGAGAGTGCTGCTCCGCTTTGGTTTACCATAGCAAAAGACATCTTCCCGCATCTTGGGATTCAACCCGATCGGTAAAGAGAAGCTTTTTTTGAGGCGAAATGATATACTGATAGGCACCGCTTATCTGCGAATAGGCACGATTATGGCTAGACTTGAGATTACAGGAGGCAGAAAGCTAAGGGGCGAAATTAGGGTTTCAGGGAATAAGAACTCATCATTTCCCTTGATGGCAGCTTCGCTCCTTGGGGATTCTCCTACAACACTTAATAATGTTCCTAAAATCCGCGACGTTGAAGTTGCTGTCCAAATTATTGAGGATTTAGGAGGTAAAGTTTCATGGGGCCAGGACGGAGAGTTGACCATTGATCCACGAGGCTTGTCTTCCTGGACACTCAATCCAGAGTTAACCGGTAGAATTCGTGGTTCCGTAGTTTTAGTCGCGCCAGTACTTGCTCGATTTGGAAAAGTTGAGTTTACGAGGCCAGGCGGAGATTCAATTGGTGAGCGGCTTTTGGATTCGCATTTCTCTGTACTTTCCTCATTTGGGGCAAAATTGTCTAGCGCCGCCTCACGTTACAAAGTTTCAGCCGGAAAACTTGTACCAGGAAACCTCTTTCTTGAAAAAGTCTCAGTGACCGCAACTGAGATGGCCTTGACTCTTGCGGCAGCGACCCCAGGGGAGACCCTGATTGAGAATGCAGGAGCCGAACCTCACATTGTTGATCTTGCCGAAATGCTGACCTCGATGGGGGCTAAAATCTCAGGTGCAGGCACAAATACAATAGAAATACATGGGACACGAAACCTTAAGGGAGTAAAGCATTGGGTACGGCCGGACCATATTGAGGTAGGAACATTTGCAATAGCAGGAGCGATTACCGGCGGTGATATTTTAATACACGATGCAAAGCCTCAAGACCTAAAAATGATCCTCGCTTACCTTGGCAAGATGGGCGTAAGTTATGAGTTTTCTGGTCGCGAAACTCTACATATTAAACCTTCAAAACTTAGAGCTAGTCAAAAAGAGTTTCAAACTCGACCCTGGCCCGGTTTTCCAACAGACTTAATGAGCCAGTTTATAGTTTTGGCAACCCAAACCGAGGGTCGTGTTCTTTGTCACGACTGGATGTATGAAACACGGATGTTCTTTGTGGATTATCTTAAGGCTATGGGCGGAGATATCGTGATTGCCGATCCGCACAGGGTTTTTGTTAGCGGCCCCTCTTCTCTTCACGGTGAGGTAATACCTAGTCCCGATATTAGAGCTGGAGGAGCGCTTGTCTTGGCCGCCCTTGTGGCTTCTGGCAAAAGCATTGTTGAGCATGCAGAAGTGATTGAGCGGGGGTATGAATCCTTTGATAAAAAACTAGCTTCATTGGGTGCGGATATTAGAAGAATCGATTAAAGCGAATCGGTTAAGTAATGTGCCAAGAGATTATGTCCCAGCGGTAGTATTTGCAGCGGGAAGAGGAACCCGGATGCAATCCCATATCGCGAAAGTTCTTTATCCTCTTTCGGGGAAACCTATGATCTTCTATGCCCTGGATAACTTGGCGAAGGCAGATTTTGATCCAATAGTGGTGGTAGTCGGTTATAAAGGTAAAGATGTTAAGAGCGCGGTAGGCAGTTATAACCGGAAGGTTCTCTTCGCCGAACAAAATAAGCCTCTTGGCACCGGAGATGCTCTTAAAAAAGGTCTAGAAAAGCTTAGGGGATTAACTGGCCCCATTCTTGCTGTTAATGGTGATGACTCTGCTTTCTACAAGCCCGGAACGTTAAAAAACTTTTTGGCAAACCACAAAAAATCTCGGGCAGTTGTTTCTTTTATTGTCGTACATCACCCAAGTCCTGGGAACTTGGGAGTTGTGAAAGAGGATAAAAGCGGAAATGTTGTAAGGATTGAGGATTATACGGGGGAAACAGACCCTGCCTTGGTCAATGCGGGTGCATATATTTTTGATTCCTCCTGGCTTCTTAAAAATATAGACAAAATTACAAAAAATAAGAAGGGCGAGTATTACATAATAGAGCTAGTTAATATGGCTCTTAGGGAAGGGGAAGAGGTTAAGGCTTTCAAGGTCAACCCTGATGAGTGGTTTGGCGTTAATACACAAGAAGATTTACTGGAAGCCAATGGGCTGATGAGAGAGCGACTGAACCCTAAGAAATGAGTGTTTCTAGAATAGAGATATCAAAAAGGGCGCTCCTGTCAAACGTTCAGGCCTTCCGTAAACTCCTCTCCCCGAAGACTAAATTTCTTTCGGTAGTTAAAGCAAACGCGTATGGTCATGGGTTGGAGCTGGTAGCAAAGGTGCTCCAGAGTAAGGTTGATTTCTTTGGGGTTGATAACTTTGAGGAAGTTTATCTACTGAGGGGGGCGGGGATTAGGAAACCAATCCTTGTGTTAGGTTTCGTAGCGCCGAAAGAGCTGAGCAAGCTTATTAAACTTGGTGTCTCGTTTGCTATCTATAGAGAAGATATTCTAGAAAAAGTGGTGGGGGTGGCAAGCCGGCTTGGTCAAAAAGCAAAGGTACACCTAAAGATTGAAACAGGAACCAACAGGCAGGGAGTGGTAAGTGAAGACTTGCCTAAGCTTACCAAGATACTGCGGATAAAGAAGAGGGTTGTGTTGGAGGGCGTTTATACGCACTTTGCAAATATTGAGGACACAACCGACCCTTCGTTTGCAATGGAGCAGTTAGAAAAATTTAATAGGGCGCTTTCTGTTCTTGAGAAGAATAGTCTTGTCCCCAAGATGGCGCACACTGCCGCAACCGCCGCAGCACTTCTTTATCCACAAACACATTTTGATATGGTGAGGATTGGCATTGGCCTTTATGGACTTTGGCCCTCAAGGGAGGTACGACGTGTATCTCAAACGATGAAACTGGTGCCAGCCTTAAGCTGGAGAACCCAAGTTGTGCAAATTAAAGATGTTCCAGTTAACGAGTCTGTGGGCTACGGAAGAACATTTCGGGCACAGCGTCCCTCGAAAATTGCAATTCTACCTGTCGGATATTCCGATGGATATGATAGACATTTGTCCAATAAAGGGAAAGTGTTGATTCGGGACAAATTTGCACCAGTTGTTGGCCGTATTGCAATGAACATGATGACCGTTGATGTGACGGGGATACCAGGCGTTGAAGTGGAGGATGAGGTTGTACTGATTGGCCGACAGGGTTCTGAGGAAGTTGTGGTAGATGATTTGGCTAACCTTCTTGGTACAATTAACTACGAAGTTGTGGCGCGACTTAACCCCACTATCCCAAGAGTGCTTGTTGAATAAGCGAAGCTTGTTCTCGCAGACTTGAATAAAAGATGAAAGATATCAAAAAGTTAAAGCACATACATTTTGTTGGGATTGTCGGGGTTGGGATGACGGCATTGGCGCTTTGTGCGCAGGATTTAGGGATTAAAGTTACTGGGTCTGACGCTCCTGAGGCGTTTGCGACCGATGATATTTTAAAAAGGCGGGGTATTTCGTGGAAGGTAGGTTTTTCGGAAAAGAACCTGGAACCTAGACCGGACCTTGTCATAACGACCGGAGCACACGGAGGGTTTAAAAATCTCGAAGTTTTGGCAGCCAAAGAACTTGGGATTCCGGCAATGTCGCATGCCGAGGCTTTGGCCAACTTTGCCGAAGGCAAAGAAACCATTGCTGTTTGCGGAGTTGGAGGAAAAACTACAACTTCCGCAATGATTGCTACCATACTTGATAGAGTTGGCATGCACCCTTCGTTTGCAATTGGCGTTGGGAATATCCCCTCTCTCGGGACACCGGGCCGATACGACAAGGAAGGCCATGTTTTTATTTGCGAGGCGGATGAGTTTGCAGTTTCTCCGGGGGTTGACGACAGACCGCGGTTTTCCTTCCTTAACCCCAAAGTGATTGTCGTAACCAATATTGAACATGACCACCCCGATATTTACCCAACTTTAGGAGATATTAAAAAAGCGTTTGGAGACTTTTTTGAGAAATTGCCCGACGATGGATTGTTAGTAGCCAACTCGGATAACGAGAGCATTTTTGAAATTCTGAATTCTGGTAAAGGTGGATATGGACTTTGCCTTTATGGTTTTGATAAGGAAAAAGCATACTGGGGAATGAGCGATTTGCAATTTCGAGAGCAGAGAACAAGTTTTAAAATCTCATTACAGGGTCTTCAAGAACAGAAGGTTTCTTTATCTGTTCCAGGGAAGTTTAATGTCTACAATGCAGCTGCTGCATTTCTTACAGCCCGAGAAGTCTGCGGCGGAATAGACGATCAGCTCATCGCAGCCCTTAGAGAATACACCGGCTGCAAGAGGAGGTTTGAAAAGGTTGCAGAAGTGCAAGATATTTTGGTTTTTGATGATTATGCACATCACCCAATCGAAATTAAAGCAACAATAGAGGCGACCCGGCAGTGGTTCCCGAAAAGACGGATTGTTGCCGTTTTCCAGCCACACACATATACAAGAACCAAAGCGTTATTTAGTGAATTTGCAGAATCTTTTCGCGGAGTAAATAAAGTTGGGTTCATGGATATTTATGCAGCCGCCCGAGAAAAGATTGATCCAGATGTCTCATCAAAGAAGCTGGCAGAAGAGGCTATGAAACATGGTGTTAATGCCAGCTACACAGAGGGACGAGAAGGAACCATCGACTGGCTTCTTAAGACATCAAGACCTGGTGATATTGTTTTAATTTTGGGAGCCGGTGATATCTTTTTGATAATTAAAGATTTTGTTTCAAAATTGAAGCAAAAATACCCCACAGCTGCAGGGCAAGTAGATAAGTTTGAAGAATTCAAAAGGCGTTTCGGTGGTGTAAGGGAGAGTGTTTCTTTTTCTCCTCTTACGACTCTCGCAGTTGGCGGGCCAGCAAGACTTGTTTTGGTTTCCAAAGACGAAGAAACATTAGTCCGTGCAGTTAACTCTTCACAGGAACTTAAGATCCCTTTTTTGGTTATCGGTTCAGGAAGCAACCTTCTTGTTAATGATAAGGGCTTTGACGGTCTAATTATTAAGAATGAAATTTCGGGGATCGAAGTTAAGGGAAATAAGATTCTTGCAAAAGGCGGAAGTTTATTACAAGAGCTTGTGGACAGAGCGAATGAACACGGCTTATCTGGATTTGAAAGAATGGCCGGAATTCCTGGAACAATTGCCGGGGCAGTTTATGGCGATGCGGGAGCCTATGGACAAACAATAAGCGACCACCTTTCTCGCGTCAGAGTTTTTTCGGCCAAAGGCCGTAAAAGAGATTTTTGGATGGGGAAAGAAGGATGCGACTTTGACTACAGAGAGAGCATGTTTAAAAAGAAAAAGGACTTGATTATTCTCGAGGCGGAATTTAAAAGTTTAGAAAAGCGAAATTCAAAAGACCTTAGAGCTGTCTCGAAAGAAACAATCAAAAAGCGCCTTGAGAAGTGGTATCCGGATCTTAAAACTCCAGGCAGCTTTTTCAAAAATGTTATTGCAGAGAGTTTATCTCCGGAGGTTTTATCCAAAATTCCTGCTGACAAGATTATGTACGGCAAAATTCCAGCGGGTTATCTTTTAGAAGAGGTAGGGGCTAAAGGCGTACGGCGCGGGGATGTGCAAATTGCGCCCCATCACGGGAATTTATTTATGAATGTTGGGCGAGCCACCGCAGCGGATTTTTACTCCTTGGCACAAGAATATCAAAAAAAGGTAAAAGAAAAATTTGGCATTACCCTGGAGCCAGAAGTTCAATTAGTTGGGTTTAAGGAGGAATTATAAATGAGGATTGGAATTTTTGATTCTGGACTCGGTGGATTGACCGTTGCAAGAGAGATTAAGAACTTGCATGCTAACCAATCAATTGTCTACATCGGCGACACGGCACGTGTGCCTTGGGGTATAAGATCTCCAAAAATTATAGAGAGTTTCTCTCTACAACTCTTAAGCTTTCTTCTTAAAAAGCAAGTAGATATGATTGTTGTGGCTTGTCACACTGCATCGTGTGTTGCCATCCCGGCGCTTGAAAGGACAACTCAATTAAAAGTAACTGGGGTAATCGAGCCTTCAGCAAAGGATGCTGTAGAAAAAAGTAAAAGCACGATTGGGATAATTGGCACTCCTACAACAATAAGGTCTCAAGCTTGGCCAACTGCTATAAACTTAGTTGATCCGACAAAGAAAGTAGTTTCAAACGCTGCACCGCTTCTGGTACCAATTGTTGAAGAGGGATTAGAAAATCACGAAGTTGCAAGGATAATGGTAAGTGAATACACCAAACCATTGGTAGAACAAAATATTGACACTCTTGTGCTTGCTTGTACACACTACCCCCTGCTTTATAACATATTTGAGGGTGTGCTCGGCGAAAGTGTAATATTTATTAATCCCGGTGAATCTACGGCCAGGAGTTTGGAGATAGATGATTTGGAAGGAAACGGAGAAGATGAATTTTACTTTACAGATTTATCAGATAGAGTTAAGGCCAACCTTGAACACTTTTATGGCAGAGAAATCAAAGGAAAAGTAGAAGGGGTGGAGATAGAATCACTATGACACATGTAGCCATGTTGGATTTCAGAAGAAAGTTTAATTTTTAAATGCATTATTCTGATTGGAAAGTTGCAATATTGGGGTTTGGAGTAGAAGGTAAAGATGCTGCCAGATATTTTCTTGGGCAAAAAAGCATTATTACGGTTTTTGACAAGAAGTCTAAAAGTGAGATTGTCAAAAACGAGTGGGAAAATGCTCCTCTTACATGGAGAACTGGGCCAGATTACTTAAAAAAGGGACTCGGGGGGTTCGATTTGATTGTGCGCTCCCCCGGTTTTTATCGATTCATGCCAGAAATTGTAGAAGCAGAAAAATCTGGGATAAAAGTTACCAGTAACACAAACCTATTTTTCGAGGAAAGCGAAGCCAGAATAGTTGGGATTACCGGGACAAAGGGGAAGGGTACGACCGCGCGAATGTTACAGCTGGGACTTAGGCAAGCAGGCTTTACCACGTTGCTTCTTGGCAATATTGGCGAACCGATGCTGGATCGAATAGTAGATGCCGATACCTTCGACTGGGTGATTTTGGAACTGTCTTCTTTCCAGCTTATTGACTTAAAGGCGAGTCCTTCAGTTGCTGTGGTAACAAATATAACAACAGATCATCTCAATTGGCATAAAGACCGAAATGAGTACATACGGTCGAAGGAGAATTTGTGGAAATATCAAACTAAAGATGGTCCCGTAATTTTCAATAGAGACGATGAAACTTCAAGAGAGCTTGCCGAAAGTGCTCCGGGACAAGTTTTATGGTTTAGTACAAAAAATGAAGTAGAGAAAGGTACGTTCGTGAGGAATGGCCAAGTGTTTATTAGATTAAAGAGAGATATTTTAGTTGGAAGCACTAATGATCTTTCTGTTCCCGGGGAGCACACACTTTTGGATGCGCTTGCCGCCCTTGTCGCAGCGTCAGTTGCCGGCGCTGACCCGAAAACAGCATGGGAAGGTATTACATCTTATAAAGGCGCGGAACATAGATTGGAGAAAGTAGCGGAGATTGAGGAAGTTTTATATATTAATGATTCAGCCGCAACAACACCAGAGGCTGCAATCGGCGCGGTAAAGAGTTTTCCACAGCCAAAAGTTCTCATCGCTGGCGGTTCGTTAAAGGGGGTTACGTTTGAAGCGCTGGCAGAAAGCATAAAGGGCGGAAATGTGAAGAGAGTAATCGCCATTGGTGAGGCTGCAGTTTCTATAGAGGACTCTTTACAAAAAGTTGGTTACCGAGGTGAGATTGTGACAGGATTGGAGGATATGGGAAGCGTTGTCGCGGTCGCAAGACGAATTGTAAAACCCGGCGATGTAGTTCTTTTCTCTCCAGGGTGCGCCTCGTTTGGGCTTTTTACAGATTATAAAGACCGAGGCAAAAAGTTCAAGGAGGCAGTATTAAATCTAAAAAATTGAAAGCTTTGGTTTTGATGGGAGGAAAAACTTCGGAACACGAGATCTCGCTTATCTCGGGTAGAGAAGTAGTTAAAAATCTACCTAAGGATAAATATGAAGTTCGGTCATTGGTGATTCCGAGAAAAGGTAAGAAATGGTTCCCTAAAAACTTTCCAGAGACAGATGTTGCTTTTATAGCCATGCACGGTCCATATGGCGAAGATGGAACAATCCAGGGAATGTTGGAGATGATGGGTGTTCCATATACAGGATCCGGAGTCTTAGCGAGTGCGCTGGGGATGGATAAATTAGTGTTTAGGCAACTTATGCAAAATGCCAGCATTCGTATGCCCAAAAGTGTTGTTGTGGAAGAAGCAGCAGATGGAAAAGTTAAAAGTTTGGGCAGGCCGCCATATTTTGTGAAGCCTAGTAATCAAGGCTCATCGGTGGGCGCGGCTATTGTGAGAAATAAGCAGGAATTAAAAATGGCACTGCGGCGAGCCAGAAAATTTGGGAAGAAAGTCTTAATAGAAGAATATGTCCAAGGACTGGAAGTGACCTGTGCTATCTTAGGGAACAACAACCCTCGAGCCTTACCGTTAGTAGAGATTATTCCTGACAACGACTTCTTCGATTATGAGGCAAAGTACTCAGGGAAGTCCCAGGAAATTGCGCCCGCTAGAATCTCTGGGACCCTGACGGAAAAGGTTCAGCAGATAGCCCTAAGGGTTTATAAAATTATTGGTTGTCGTGGATTTGCAAGAGTTGATTTTATTTTGAAGAACAAGCAAGTACCTGTTGTTTTAGAGATAAACACTATACCGGGTTTAACGCCGATGTCTCTTTTTCCTAAGGCTGCAAAAGCTGCGGGAATAAGTTACCCAGAGCTTCTTGATAAGATAATTCAATATGCGCTTGAATAATTTCCTTAAATTTCTTCAATGGTGGCAGGGGGGGCCTATCCCCAGAATCCATGTTTTTATTTCAAAAGAGAAAAAACCAATGGGGTTTTATCAAACAGTCCGTGTTTACTTTCGAAAATGGATTGTTCATCCGATTAAACGGAGAGTTGCAAGATATTGGTTAAAGTTTTTACAAAATGTTTTTGGTGTGAAGGTTATCGCAATTACTGGAAGTGTCGGAAAGACAACGACCAAGGAGATGCTTTTATCTGTCTTGTCGCAAAAATATAAGACGATCGCCACAGAAGCAAATATTGACCCGGTTTTTAATATTCCGACAACTATCTTAAAAACTAGGCCGTGGACTAGATTTTTAATTCTAGAGATGGGAATCGAATATCCGGGAGAGATGAGTTTTTATTTATGGCTTGCCCATCCCGATTCTGCTGTTTTGACGACTTTGAATATTACACACACTGCATTTTTACAAGATGCAAGAGGAGTGGCAGAAGAGAAGACTAAGTTAATAAAGGCCATCAAGCCGCAAGGTGTGGTTTTCTTAAATAAGGATGACGAGAGTGTTTTGAAGTATTCAGAAAATCTGAAAGCCAAAGTTATCTTTTATTCCCTTAGGCAGGCGGAGAATATTCACTTTACGAAAGATTTGAAGACCCAATTTATTTTGAGCCTTAGCGATAAACAAGCTCCGCTTAATTTGAATTCCGGTGGTAAAGGGATTGATGTAGAACTGCCGCTCTTGGGGGAGCAGATTGTTTCGAACGCGCTGTGTGCTTCCGCGGTAGGCCGATATTGTGGTATGTCTTTTGAAGACATTAAAAGAGGTCTAGAGGGATTCTCCATACCGCCGCACAGAATGCAGCCCATAAAAACAGATTCTGGTGCATGGGTAATTGACGATGCGTATAACAACAATCCGTTAGGTCTGGAGAAAGCATTGAAAACCTTATCTAAAGTTCCGGCAAGAAGAAGAATTGCCGTACTTTCTTATATGGCCGAGTTGGGCAAGTTGGAAGAAAAGAGTCACAGGGACGCAGGCAAGTTGGCTGGGGAATTAAAGATTACAGAAGTAATAGGGTATGGAGATCCAAGTAAGTTTTTGATTGAGGAAGCAAAAAAGAATGATGTTAAAAAAGCTTGGTTGGCTGACTCCAAGAAGAAAATAATTGGTTATTTGAAAGGTACAATTAAAGACGGAGATGTGGTACTTGTTAAAGGCTCGCGGTATTCAGGAAAAATGGAGGAGGTTGTTGCGGAGCTGACACGCTAAAATAGAGGATTTTTCTATGGCCAGAACTACATGTAGTGTGTTATATTAAAACAAATGGGTCTTAGTCTTGGACTTCTTATCTTTTCTTTTATCGTAACGAGTATCCTCATCATTCCCTTTATCGACATCCTATATAAACTTAGGTTGACCCGGAGACGCGAAGCTCCCAAAAAAGGTGAAGGGAAGGTTTCCGAATTTGACAAGATGCACGATTGGAAAGCAGGTACCCCTGTGGGGGGAGGCGTGCTAATTGTTTTTTTGGTTTCAGCAATTTTCGCGCTGGTTTTTCCTCTGGTTTCCCGCATGGGGGTTTTTATATCTGCTGCTTATAATGTTAGTGCTGAGGTTAAAATTATCTTCTTTACTTTTCTCTCGTTTGCCTTACTCGGACTTTATGACGATCTTATAAAACTTTTTGGAAGACCGAAACCCGGCAGGCAGGGAATGTTTTTTGGATTAAATCGGAAGTACAAATTTGCCTTGCAATGGGTTTTGGCTGGCGTTATTAGTTTTTTAATTTATAAAAATCTTGGGATTACCATTATCCATGTCCCGCTTTTAGATAGAGTTCTAGAATTGGGTTACTGGTATATTCCGTTTTCGACTTTCGTCATTGTCTATTTCGTGAATTCAGTGAATATTACAGACGGTCTAGACGGGCTTGCAACAGGGCTTCTTTTAATTTGCCTTTTCGCATTTTGGATAATCGCAGCAAGTGTTTTTGATACACCGCTCTCTTTATTTATCTCTCTTTGGATAGGGGCGCTTATTGCCTTTCTCTACTTTAATATTTGGCCAGCAAGAATATTTTTAGGAGATTCAGGGGCTCTTGCTTTTGGAGCAACGCTCGCGGTTATTGGACTTTTGACTGGCAAGATTTTTACCCTACTTGTTATCGGCGGCATATTTGCAGCGGAGGCCTTGACAAGTTTAATCCAAATCTTGGGCTGGCGGATTCTACAAAGGCCTATTTTCCCGATTGCACCTGTGCACCTTTGGTTTCAACTTCGCGGTTGGGAAGAGCCGAAGATTGTCATGCGCGCCTGGCTCGCAGGCGCTATACTTGCAATTTTCGGCCTCTGGCTGGCTGTGATTTAGATCTGGACACGGTTTTCTCGGTAATACTTTCTTCAGAATCGGAGTCTACCCCGCGCTTAGCGCTTTGTTATACTTGTACTACCAGTGAAAAAGCGCCGCTCTGTTCCTTTCCGATCTCAAACAAGGGGCATTGATAAACAACTCACCTTTGCCGTCGTCGCTCTTGTAATTTTTGGTGTTGTGATGGTTTTTAACACTTCCATTGTTGATGCAGCGCGCACCTTCGGAGACCAATTTTATTTTGGGAAGCGCCAACTTCTTTGGGCTGGGATAGGGTTCTTGGGGATGTTGATTCTGTCACGAGTTCCCTATCAACTTTTTGCCAAACTCGCGCTGCCATCCTACTTGGTGACAGTCCTTTTGCTGATTTTAGTTCTGATACCGAATTTTGGTATTTCCAATCTAGGTGCAACGAGGTGGATTAGCGCTGGCGATTTTAGTTTCCAACCAGCTGAGTTAGCCAAACTATCTTTAGTTTTATTTTTGGCCAGAATTTTCTCAAAAAGGAGGCACCTAGGATATTTTTTGTTCTCCACGGGATTAATCTTAGTTCTTGTAATGCTAGAGCCCGATTTAGGCACAACGGGGATAATAGTTGCGACGGCGCTTCTGGTCTATTTTGCAAGTGGGGCTCCCATCTGGCATTTCTTGCTCTTGTTGCCTGTTACTTTGGGAGGAGTTCTAGCCTTAGCACTTAGCTTGGAGTATAGGCGAGAGAGAATTTTGACATTTCTTAATCCTGGTCTGGACCCTCTGGGGACATCCTATCATGTGAGGCAAATATTGTTGAGCCTTGGCTCGGGTGGAATTTTTGGAGTGGGCCTGGGGCAGTCAAGACAAAAATATCTTTTTTTACCCGAGCCTATGACCGATTCTATCTTTGCTATAATCGGGGAGGAGCTTGGGCTCTTGGGAACAATGGGAGTTTTAGCGGTCTTTACTTTTCTGATTTTTCGGGGCTTTTCTATAGCGCGTCATACACCAGATCTTTTCGGAAAGCTCCTTACGGTGGGAATCACGTCTTGGATTGGGATTCAAACGTTTATTAATCTTTCAGCCATGGTTGCTCTTCTTCCATTAACTGGAGTCCCACTCCCTTTTGTATCCTACGGGGGATCCTCTCTTGTCGTTACGATGCTAGGTATCGGGATTCTTCTAAATATCTCAAGGTACAGAAGAAGTGAAAAAGTCTAATACATCAGGGAAACGCATAGTTATAACCGGAGGGCATGTTACTCCGGCTTTTGCAGTGCTCGAGCTTCTCAAGAAGAATGGTTGGAAAGTTCACTGGTTTGGAGAAAAAAGAGCAGTCTCAGGAAAGGAAATTGGGACATTGGAATATAGAATGATTCCAACGCTGGAATACAAGATTATTCCAGAGCACGGGATACCTTTTTATTCCATTACGACTGCTAAGTTTCGTAGGTCCGAGAAATTCAAAAGCTTGTTATCTTTTTGGAAGATACCCGTTGGTTTTTTTCAAAGCCTCTTTCTTCTTAACAAGATTGAACCTCAAGTCGTTTTGTCATTTGGTGGCTATCTTTCAATACCTGTTGTTCTCGGAGCATGGATTTTGAGGATCCCTGTGATTTTACATGAGCAAACCGCTAGCCCGGGTTTGGCAAATAAAATCGTTGCCCGTTTTGCAGCAAAAGTTGCTGTGTCTTTTTCTGGAAGTGAAGAGTCGTTCCCACGCCGTAAAGTTATTTTAACGGGGAACCCGATTCGGAAGAGTATTTTTAAAATTGCTGATGTGAGAGAAGAGAAGAAGCTTGGGAACCCGCCAGTCCTATACATAACCGGTGGGAGTCGCGGATCTCAGGTGGTTAACCATGCAGTCGTCTCTATACTTCCAAAACTTCTCGCGATATTTGCAATTTACCATCAGACGGGCGACCTGGACTTTCCGAAGTTTTTAACTGTTTATGATAAGCTTCCCAAAAACCTTAAGGCACGCTACAACGTTGCAGCAAACTACTCGTTTGGAGAGGTTGAGAAGATTTTTGAGACTGTTGATATTACAGTCTCTCGTGCCGGCGCAAATTCAGTTCTAGAGTTCGCAGCTTTGGGTATACCATCAATCCTTGTGCCATTGCCTCATGCTGGCGCTCACGAGCAAGAGGCGAATGCAAGAGCATTAGCCTTAACTGGTCTTGCAGTAGTTTTGTCGCAAGAGATATTGTCTGGCGAGACACTTCTCAGGAAACTCGGAGAGATGTTAGAGAAGCTTGACGAAATTAAAAAGCATGCCAAGAAGGCTCGGAAGTTAGTCCATACTGACGCTGCAGAAAGGATTCTGAAACTTGTTGAGGAGCAATGGGAGAAAAATTGAAAAAGTGGATTTGGATTCTAGCAATTTTTGTTTTTCTTACCGGAACCCCTTTAGTTCTCCTTAGAAGTAGTTTCTTTGGAATTGATAATATTCGTTGTAAAACACAA
Organism: uncultured Gammaproteobacteria bacterium; assembly: GCA_964564005.1. Taxonomy (GTDB): domain Bacteria; phylum Patescibacteriota; class Microgenomatia; order UBA8517; family UBA10165; genus CAZLZK01. Next base: position 3,849 of record CAZLZK010000006.1, on the reverse strand, counting down.
TATGGTCCGTGCGAGGAGGCGGATGATGGCAAACTTAAAGAATTCTATGGACAAAATTTATTTTTACTAATGAGCCAGAGTGTTGAAAGTTTGATGAAGCAAGATTTTCAAACCAGGAATGTTTCTGTCCAAAAAGTTTTCCCAAAAAAACTAGTAGTTGTTTTGGATAAACGAAAGCCATTGGTTGCGCTAACAAAAGAGGGTTTAGAGAACGGAATATTTCTCCTGGATCAGGATGGTGTGGTTATTGGCGTGACAGACAAATCCTCTTTACCAACACTAAGATTATGGAAAGATACAAATTTGGTTGTCGGAGAAAAGGTAGATCCCAAAATAAACCAAGCAGGAGAACTTCTTTTTATAACGAATAGGGCATTAAGCGCGGAAAGCGGCGAATACAAAAATCTTAAAGATGACTTTTTCGTCGTCTCCATCCCAAACAGCGTAAAGGTTTATTATTCCTTAGGACGAGATCCGAGAGTTTTGATTGGCGCTTTACAATTGATCCTAACCCGAAGTAGAATTGACGGGAAGATGCCTATCTCTATTGACTTGCGGTATAGTAATCCGGTATTAAGATATTAATTCTGTATGGCCAAAAGTCGCGTTATAGCTGGCATTGATATCGGCTCGTCAAAAGTTGCAACTCTGATTGGTCAATATAATGAAGAGGAAGATAAAATAAGTGTAGTTGGTGTTTCCTCCGTTGCCTCACGGGGGGTCCGGAAGGGGCAAATAGTGGATATTGAGGAGGCCTCAGGAAGTGTTGTAGAATCTGTCGAAGCGGCTGAGCGTATGGCAGGGTATAACCTAGACCATGCGTTTGTAACAATCGGTGGAGCCCACATTGAATCACAAAATTCTCATGGTGTTGTAGCGATTGCTGATCCTTCGGGAGAAATAGATTCTTCGGACGTCGAACGTGTTGTGGAGGCAGCAAGAGCAATATCACTTCCTGAAGCACGTGAGATTCTTCATGTTCTTCCTCGAGAATATAAAGTCGATGGAGAGACCCAGGTTAAGGATCCAGAAGGGATGAGCGGAGTAAGGCTTGAGACAGAGACCCATCTTATCACAGGGTCATCAACAGCAATTAAAAACATACACAAGTGCCTTTCTGAGGCAGGTATAACTGTTGATGGTATGGTTTTTTCAGGACTTGCGGGAAGCTTTTCTGCTTTATCTGATACGGAAAAAGAGCTGGGAGTCGTTTTAGTTGATGTAGGCGGCGGAACAACGTCGGTTGCAGTCTTTTTAGAAGGGGCACTTGTTCATTCCTTTGTTTTACCTATCGGGGGAAGGAATGTCACCAATGATATCGCAGCAGGTTTACGAATTTCCCTTGATGGCGCAGAGAAATTGAAGATCTCATTAAGCGAAAAAACAACAAAGGAGGATAACGGGGGAGAAGATGAACTATCGCTTTCTTCCCTAGGAATAGACGAGCCGGATCGAAAAGTGTCAAAGAAGACACTGGTCGATGGGATTATAAGACCGCGCTTAAACGAGATATTTACGATGGTTGGGATAGGACTTAAAGAAGCTGAGGTTGTTGGCAAAACTCCATCGGGGATAGTCATAACCGGAGGTGGGGCTTTATGTATAGGGGCAGTTGAAGCAGCACGGCGCATGTTATCGCTCCCGGGAAAATCGGCTTCCCCAAGCGGGGTGTCAGGACTTATTGACGAGATTAAAAGTCCTGTATTCGCCGCGTCTGTTGGCCTTCTTCTCTATGGAGCAAAAACCGAAACCGCTGGCGAAGGATGGCCAGGTATTGGAATCTTATCGAAAATTGAACAGATTCCCGTACGAGGTCTTGTTGGGCGCGCTGCCGATCTAATTAAGAACTTACTTCCGTAAGTTACAAAAAACCTACTGCCGTAGGTTACAAGAAACCTGCTGTCCTGATCGGTATCTCTTGCAATTTCTTAAAGATAAGTTAGAATGAGGGAACCTCTGCCCCAATATTTTTCATGGCATTAGTAAAGCCGGATACATCTCGCTTAGCAAAGATTAAAGTTGTTGGCGTGGGCGGCGGCGGAACAAACGCACTTGCCCACATGATCCAAGAAAAGGAGATTGCAGGGGTAGAGTTTATTGCTGTCAATACAGATGCCCAGGTCCTTCTTCAAAACCCAGCAGAGACGAAACTTCAAATAGGAGAGAAATTAACCAAGGGGTTGGGCGCAGGAGGTAATCCGGAAGTTGGGAAGCAGGCTGCTGAGGAGTCTAGTGAAAGGATAAAAGAACTCCTTGTTGACTCGGATATGGTTTTTATTACGGCCGGTATGGGTGGGGGAACCGGAACAGGCGCATCCCCGATTATTGCCGAGATTGCCCGAGAAACCGGGGCCTTGACTGTTGCTATTGTTACGAAACCGTTTGCTTTTGAGGGAACAAGGAGGATGGTAACAGCTGAGGATGGGGTAGAGGCATTGACCAATAAAGTTGATGCCTTAATTGTTATTCCTAATCAAAGGTTGATGGATGTTATTGATAGAAAAGTAACACTCGTTGAAGCATTCAAAATTGCCGATTCGGTTTTAGGGCAAGGGGTTGAAGGCATCTCGGAAATTATAACTATTCCAGGTTTAATTAACGTTGACTTTGCAGATGTTAGGGCAATTATGAAGGATGCCGGCTCGGCCCTCCTGGGAATTGGAACTGGGGTTGGAGAAAACAGAGCTCAAATGGCAGCAAGAGCTGCAATCTCTTCTCCTCTTCTTGAAATTTCAATAGAGGGTGCGAAGGGTCTGCTCTTTAATATAACCGGTGGGCCGGATATAACAATGTCCGAGGTTGACGAGGCGGCAAGAATTATCTCAGAAACTGCCGAGACAGACGCCAATATAATCTTTGGAGCTGCGATATCTGACAAGATGACCGACCAGATGCGGATAACTGTTATTGCGACTGGATTTGACGAAATGAGAGCGAAGCTCGGACAGATGGTTGCGCCCACAATTAAACCGCAATTGCCTATCCAAGAAGAGGTTGTAGCCGAAGTTCCGGAACAACCGGAGCAGTTGGAAGAAGAAAAACCTGGGGATGATAACGGAAAGAAAGATGAGTGGGGAGAGAAGTTTGAGATTCCAGCCTTCTTGCGCCAAGGAAGATAGGAGAGATGAGTCCTTAAGGCGACCCCTTGCGTAGTTTTAAGGCTCTTCCTCTAAAATTAAATTCTGGACTATTTCAAAATTCTCCTCCTGAAGCACAAAAGATTTATATCCAATTGCCGGATTTGTCGTCGAGAAGAAAGATAGTATCTCTCCTGGCTGAACCCATTCTGTTTTTCTGGAACCAACATATTCTGGAAAAGACGATGGCTGACTCTGTAAGGGGTCGCCTTGCGGTAGCGTCAGAGCCTGTCTATGGATATAGCGAGACAGGTGGAGGAGTTGTTCGTCTCTTTCAACGAGCACTGCCTTGTAAACGTCCTGATACAAACGCCCCACCCTTTTATGCTTCCGGTTAAAGTACATTGTGTATCTTGTCCCCAAAGAGTTCATAAACCCATCAATTGAGCTAGTCTTTCCTTGTTTTACTAGCAGATGAAAATGGTTTGGCATAAGACAATAAGTGAGAAGTCTAATTTCTCCATTGAAGTTGTTTAGTCGTAGTAGTTTTAAGACTTTCTCTTTTTCAACCCAAGTTGTATTTGAGTCAGCTAGTCTTTTAGTGAGGTCTTTGACATTCTTTGGGAGTAGGTACTCTTTTAAATACGAGAGGAAAACTCCATAATCTTGCTGGTCCAGAAAAATTAATCTTTTTTCAACACCTCGGTTGTAAAGATGATAATAAGCGTTTTCGATATAGGGTTTGATAATATTGCGGGAAGGCATCAAAGAT
>CAZLZK010000005.1:24930-28747 GCA_964564005.1 uncultured Gammaproteobacteria bacterium | reverse complement strand
CCCTGACAAGACTCTCGATCCGGTTACGAGTAGGTTTGCCTTTGGTATTAACAGGTTGGAATTGAAAGCGTCTTTGATAACGCTGGCCTTCTGACCAAATCTTTGACTTTGTCCTATTTAAGAAATGGCTATTTTTTGGTTCGGAGACTTCTTTAAAGGTTTTTTTGCCCACCACAACGGCCAATTGCGGTGGGAGATTACCGTTGATTATGACCTCACCGGAAATTACTGCCTGTAAGATTTTAGAAGTCGGCAGTTTAGTCAAGCGGGATAATTCAATGATACTAGTTCTTGGCGGTTCAAGCTCTGCTTTAAACCACGGTTTAGCTAGCTGTTTAACAGCCTGGATAACAGATTGTTCAATTATAACTCCATCTTCTTTATTCATTTTTTCACTAAAAAACCTCCCGTTCTTTGCCCACCAAAAATATGGTGAACAAGGAACGAGAGGTATTCGACTGCGCTCATACTCATGAGCATAAAAAAAAGGACCTCCCGCGGTCCCATCCTTGATTCTTAGAAGTATTTTCCTCCTAAGCTCTTAGGCCGACTCCGCTAAGCTGACATCGACTGTTGCATTTTACGGTTCAACTTCCGTAAGGCATTTTGGCCTTCAGCTCCTGGATCGTGACTCCAGTCAGACGCTTTACAAACTAAGGAGAAGTTTACCAGAAAGAGGGAAGAAAGTCAAATTTACTGTGGCTGACCGGGAATTACGTGGATGCGGCCGGCGGAGAGGGTGTTAGATTTCTTTTCATCCGGAAGCCCGGCTGCGACAATCCGATCTCCGACTTTAATGTCTGCGACCTTAATATCCTCAAAGCCTTTGTCTCCCTTTTTAGTGACCTTTGTTTTTGAGGTTGTAGTGACTGTCCAGCTTTCCCCGGTTTTAGGATGTCTGACGGTTAACGTGCCCTTTTCATTCTTATCGACAACTCCATATACTGCGCGGCGGAGAGTGATGGGATTTATGTCATAGGTTATAACCCGGCCGGCGAAAAGAATATTATTGCCGTTTCTAAATCCCATAACGATGATAAAATCCTTAAGTACAAGATCGGCGAATTTTATCTCCGTGCTTTTCCCTTTCGTGACTCTTACGAACTTCGTCTCGTCCGTTATGGCAGCTTGCTCGGTTTCGTTCCCCATTGTCTTAACCTGTAAAGTCGAATCGGAGATATCGGCAAGGATTCCGACCAAAGCACGGGGCGTATGGGCAAGATCCTCGACCTGCTCGCGTACCTTTTCCCGAACTGCATCCCGAACGCTCTGGGTAGCTGAGGTTGCTTCCTGCGCCGAAACCGGCACAACAGTAACAAGTAACAAGTAACAAGTAACAAGCACTGTCGTGGCCTTTATTCTTAATTCATAAATCGTAGACAAGCTTTGCTTATTCATAATTCTATTCCTTTGGCGGAAATTCTGTCGAGTAGACGATGGTTACTGTCTTTCGAGACTCATTGCCGTCTTTGTCGTAAGCAACAATTGTTATTTCATTTGCGCCCCCCGAAAGCTCAATTTCTTGTTCAAAGTTTCCGCTTCCTCCGGCTGTAGTAACCGATTCAGCTGAGTTTGTAAGTGTAACAATCGTTGCTCCTGGTTGCGCGCTTCCCTTGACTGTTATTTTATCTTGGGAGACAAGCGCCCCTTCTTGTGGCTGGGCTATAACAAGTTGACCTTGAGTGACTTCCTCTTCCGGAGCGGGTGCTGCTTCTTGCTCTGTGGCAATCTTTTCTTTCGGCGAGAAGGCCTGGTTTGCCCGCCATATCCCAAAAGCTATAGCAAGTCCCAAAACTGCCCCTATAAATACTGCGACCAAAACTTCTTTACGCATATGTTTTGAGGTGGAACCCAATATATCCTAGAATGCGCAAGATTTCAAGTCTAAAAGCCCTTTGGGAACCCTTGTCAAGCGGGACTTTGCGTGCTAGTATGGGGGACAAACAATGGACATTACCTGGCTAGGTCATTCTTCATTTCGCATTAAAGGAAAAACTTCGACGGTGATTACAGATCCCTATGATCCTTCTATGGTTGGTCTCAAATTTCCAAAAATAGAGGCAAACATTGTAACAATTTCTCATGAACACCAAGATCATAACCGTTCGGATTTAGTCCTTGGCGCGCCACTTTCCGAAAGGAAACTCCCGCATGTTGTCCGCGGTCCTGGGGAATACGAAATAGGAGGGGTTTCAATTTTTGGCATACCGACCTTCCACGACAATGAGCAAGGGGCGAAGCGCGGAGTTAACACTGTTTATGTTATAACTATTGACGGGATTGTTATCTGCCACTTGGGGGATCTCGGCCATAAACTTTCGGAGGAGGAGGCAAGGCAAATGGGGGATGTTGATATACTTCTTGTACCTGTTGGCGGAGTCTACACAATTGATGCTGAGGATGCAGCAAGTATCGTTGCAAGTATTGATCCATGGGTTGTGATACCCATGCATTATAAGATTGAAGGCGGGAAGTCCGAACTTTTATCTCAGCTCTTAAGCGTTGATAAATTTACCAAAGAGCTTGGGCTCGTGCCGCTCCGGGAAGTAAAATTTACTGTTACAAAGGAAAGCTTGCCTCAAGAAACGCAATTGGTTATTCTCGAACTCAAGGGTTAAAGCCTCTGCCTACGGTAGGTAACACAACATGGCTGCAAATATTAACGTTCGCGTGCCACCGCATTCACTCGATGCCGAGATCTCGGTTTTGGGAGCGCTCCTTTTGGACAAAAACTCAATAATTAATGTGGCCGAGTTTTTGAGAGCCGAGCATTTTTATGATAGCCGAAACGCCTCGATCTTTGAAGCGATGGTAGAGCTTTATGAAGCGAGGGAGCCTATAGATGTTTTAACTGTCTCCGAGCGCTTAAAAAGGAAGAAGAGGCTTAAGGAAGTTGGAGGAGTTACCTATCTTGCGGATCTTGTAAATAGGGTTCCCACAGCGGCGCACGTTGAACATTACGGTAAGATTGTCAAGGATGCTGCGACAAAACGGTCTCTAATGAGTGCCGCGGCAAAATTGGTCGAGCTTTCACTCGACGAAGGCTTAGGGGCAGATCAGCTTTTAGATAGGGCAGAGGAGGAAGTTTTTTCTCTCACTCAAGAGCACCTACCACAGGCTTTTTTGCCGGTCCGTTCAGCTTTGGCGGAGTCCTTTGACCGCTTAGATGAGCTTCACAAACAAGCCGGGGGTCTACGTGGTGTGCCTTCGGGGTTTGCAAGTCTTGATGATGCACTTGCTGGGTTTCAGAAATCTAATCTTATAATTCTCGCCGCGCGCCCTGGGATTGGAAAGACTGCACTTTCCCTTAATATTGCACAATATGTCTCGGTTGTTGCAAAAAGACCTGTGGGGATCTTCTCGCTTGAGATGAGTAAAGAAGAGCTTGTGGATAGGCTTTTAGTTTCCCAAGCTGACATTGACGCTTGGAAACTTAAGACCGGAAGGCTCTCGGAAGAAGATTTTACAAAGCTTTCGGACGCGATGGGAGAACTAGCCGAAGCACCTCTTTATATTGACGATACACCGGCTCTCTCGGTTTTGGAGATGAGGACAAAAGCACGCAGGCTTCAGGTTGAGCGCGGTATTGATCTTTTGGTTGTTGACTATTTACAGCTTGTGCGAGGCCGAAACCTTGAGAACAGGGTTCAGGAGGTATCCGAGATCTCTCAAGGCCTTAAGAACTTGGCGCGCGAGCTTAAGATACCGATCCTCGCTATCTCTCAGCTTTCTCGCGCTGTTGAACAAAGAGGTAGCAAAAGACCACAACTTGCGGATCTTAGGGAATCAGGGGCAATAGAGCAGGACTCGGACGTTG
>CAZLZK010000005.1:0-24831 GCA_964564005.1 uncultured Gammaproteobacteria bacterium | reverse complement strand
AAGAGAGATAAAGAGAGAGGAAGAATAGAGTATTATGGTATCCGAAGTGACAGAGGAGTTGCAACCGGCTCTAGAAGCGCCAGAGAGATCGTTGCCCAAAAGGGTGATTCTTGATGTCGGGTCGGGCGCATACCCTTTCCCGGTTGGGTTAAGACAGAGAAAAATACAAAAGGGCGAGATATATATCGGAATTGACCCAGACACGAGACATGCTAAAGAGAATTTTCGGCTTGTGTCTGACAAGAGAGCGGGGGCGACGGCAGGAGAGGGGAAGGGCTTTATGGCAATTGGTGTTGGCGAGAGGTTGCCACTTCGTAATAATAGCGTTGACGAGGTCGTTATCGCGAATGTGATCGGCGACCCAAAAATTACCGGGCGGCCGCAAGTCGATCTTTTGTCTGCATCTCCAGTTAAGGGGATAATCCATGAAATTGCGCGTGTTCTAAAAGATAACGGCCAGGCCCATGTCGTCGAAAGCAATACGCCATACCCCAACCATGAGGACATTATTGCTCTTTTTAAAACAGCTGGACTTGTACACACCCGAACTTCGAAGAGAATAGGGCAGTTCTCCATACTGCCACCGAGTGACGACTCTTACTTGTTAGAGTTTATAAAGAGTTGACATAAAGTTTGGCCATAAGTATACTAGCCTCTAGTTGTGAGAATACAAGTTGCCAGAAAACCCGTATCTAGTGTCAGAGCTGGCGTTTTAGTCGTTCCGGCTTTCTCGTCCAAAGGACAATCCACCTCTGGTGGAGCTGGCGGCAAAACTGATTTCAAAAACGAGACGGTTAAGGATTTTCTCGAGGGCAACCCAAAGTTTGGGAAACTTTACGAAACACAGCTTCTTTATTCAAGGAGAGAAAAAGTTCTTCTCGTTGGTGCGGGCGAAAAAGATAAGGTTGGTTATGAAAGACTCCAAAATTGGGTGGGCACTGCCGTTAAAACTCTACTTATGCAGGCGAAAGATATAACCCTTGTTCTTCCGGAGGCAAAAAATACTCCCTTAGAAAAGATTGCTGAGGCGGTTGCGATAGGAGCAAGCGTTGCATCACACGACCCGTCAAGAGAGTATAAATCCGAGAAACAGCCACGAGCTAAACTTCAAGCGATTGAAGTCGTCGCTTCGGCAGGAGGAACAAGCTTTGTAAGAGGCATAAAAAGGGGAACGGTGTTATCCGATGCAATAGACAAAGCGCGCGCGTTAGGTGATATGCCCCCAAACGAGATGACCCCAACCTACTTTCTGAAAAGGGCGAAGGAGCTTGCAACAAGGGAAAAACTTAAAATCACAGTTCTTAGTGAGCCGCAGGCGAAAAGGAAGGGCATGGGTGCTTTTGTTGCCGTTTCCCGAGGGAGCGAAGAACCTTCATATATGATCGCTCTTGAGTATCGCGGGAATGCATCCTCGAAAGAGAAGTGGGGGCTGGTGGGGAAGGGAGTAACATTTGATAGCGGCGGTATCTCAATAAAAAGGGACGACGACATGCACGAGATGAAGTACGATATGTGCGGCGCCGCAGCAGTTTTGGGCGCAATCGCGGTAATTTCTCAACTTAAGCTTAAAGTCAATGCTGTGGGTATTATGATTGTTACGGAGAATCTGCCCAGTGGACGCTCTTTTAGGCCAGGGGACATTGTAAAAACATATTCTGGTAAAACCGCTGAGATTTTAAACACAGATGCAGAAGGCAGATTACTCTTGGCTGACGGTTTAGCTTGGGTACAAAAAGACTTTAAAGCCACAAAGTTAGTTGATCTTGCAACGCTGACCGGGGCTATAATTGTTGCTTTGGGAGATTTTATAACAGGTGTCTTTGGGAACAACCCTAAATTTACTCAAGATCTTGTTATGACGGGGGCAAGAGTGGGGGAGAAGTTTTGGGAGCTTCCAATGGACGAGGAATACAGCGAGATGATTAAATCTGATTTTGCTGACATTACCAATATCGGCCATGGCGGCTCGCTCCCTGGCGCTGCTGGGGCGATTACTGGTGCAAAGTTTGTAGAGGCCGCTATTCGCGACAACCGCCCATGGGTCCACTTAGATATTGCCGGAACTGCTTGGGATATGAAAGCAAAGCCTTACCGCGGAGTCGGCGCAACTGGGGTTGGAATTAAGACTTTAGTTGAACTTCTCGATAGAAATCCTTGACCTGGTTTTTGAATTCCTCGAAAGTTCCATTATTAGTTATTGTAAAGTCAGCAGTCTTGCCTATTTGAGGGATAAGTAACTCTGTTTTTAAGTGCTCCTCTTTCATAAACTCCTCAAAGGCTAAAGATTCTTCGCCTACTTTTTCCTTCCTCGCCTTGGCCCTTTGATATCGAATTTCCGGGTCAGCTGTTACGTAGACGAGAATATTGTTGGGGAGTTGTCGCAGTCCTTCTACGTCTCCTTTCCATCTAATGCCGTCAAAGATGACTATATCGCTTTCAACATTTTCCGCTTTTCGCAATGTGGCATGGGCTACTGCACTGTCGCCAAATGTGCTAGTCATTGAAACTGCAAGCTTCGTTAGATTTTGCCGCGTTGCCGGGATACCCCAGAGTTCCAAGGTTTCTTGTATAACGTCTCGGAATACGATATGAGTTATTTCGCGTCCCTGGGCTACCTCACGCAGCACCTTGGTAAAAGTTCCTTTTCCGCCTCCTTTTTCGCCAACCAGCCCGATGATGAGTTTATTTGTATTATTCATTGGTGCCGAAGGACGGATTCGAACCGTCACGGGCGGTGAAGCCCATAGGTTTTTGAGACCTACGTGTCTACCGTTCCACCACTTCGGCTTGTCCTTATTATATCATCTACGACCCTTGTTTTGAACCCAAATAGGCGATAGAATACCCCTGATATGATTCCAGTAACTGAACTTCGTGCGGGGGCGACATTTGAGATTTCTGGGACTCCTTACCAAGTCACGAAGTATGAACACGTCAAAGTTGGGCGGGGGAATGCGACCATTCGGATTACAGCAAGAAACCTAAAAACCGGCGGGTCAGAGCAGATGTCATTTAATTCAGGCGCTACCGTTGAGCCGATTCTGACTACAAAAAGACAGCTCCAGTATCTTTATAGCGCAGCTCATCATGCTGATTCTGCCAATGTCGTTTTCATGGACCCCAAGACATACGAGCAAGTTGAAGTAGGGAAGAGGGTCTTGGGAGATGCTGTATTATTTTTGCAGGAGGGACAGAGTGTCAATGTTCTCTTTTGGGATGATAATGCGCTTTCTGTAGACATTCCGCCGAGTGTGGTTTTAACGGTTGCCGAGACTGGGCCAGGTGTAAAGGGAAATAGTGCAACTAACATTTATAAACCGGCGACTCTTGAGAACGGGTTAACAGTCAAAGTGCCCCTTTTTATAAATACCGGTGATAAGGTCAAGGTTGATACAAGGACCGGAGAGTATGTAGAGAGGGTTAGTGGTTAACCAAAGACCCACCTCAAGGCTGCAAACGAAAGGAGGAGTTGAGTCAGCACCCCTGGGACAAATGGAACATCAAACTGTAGAGACTTTTGAAAGTCAAGGAGGCGTGTAACAACCTTATTTTTTTGGTTGAAGAAGAAATAAGGACCTTCCAGAACATCTGGCAAAACAGCAAGAAAAGCTCCCAAGAGTACCACGATAAAGTGTTTGACGTCTGGAAGAACGGTGGTTGCGATTGCGACTCCCACCGCGGTGCTCACAACAACATCGAGCATAATAATTCTTTTGGTTTTTGGGCGAAGATCTCCTAAAGTTTTTTTCTCGGTCCGAAGATGAGGGTTCCAGTGGGGGAGCATATCAAGCACGAAATGACTCCCTAATGCTAAGGGAAGAGCGAGAGCTGGGTTGCCGATTTTGGCAGCGAGGGCGGCACCGACTATTGTGTGAGGAAGCTCAACCATTATTGGACAGAGAGAGTCGGTAGAAAGAATGGTATAATTTTTGTGCGAAAATGTCAACAGCCTTATCTTTTTTAATTGGTTTTCTGGCCTTCTTTTTTTCCTCCTTTATTTTTTGGAGGAGGCTTCGCGAGGATTATGCTCCTGGAAAGATATTTTCCTTCACCCTCATACTCCTTCTGGGGGGGCTCGTGGGAAGCTTTCTTGCCTCTCTCTTCCCCTTCTCGTCGGGGAATTTGGCGGCCTTTTGGCTGTCCTTCCTTTTAGTTTCGCTCCTGACTCTTTATTTAGTTAAAAAGCTTGATCTTAGGCTTTTTGAGGTTCTCGATAGCCTCGTTCCGAGCACACTTTTTTTCATGTTCATTTACGGTTTGGGGCTTGGTTTTTCTAAAATTCCCATGGGCGGATTTGACATTGGGCTTCTCGTAGAAGCTGGTTTAGCGCTGTTCGGTCTTATTACTTATCGTTTTTTTCAAGGACGATACAGAAGATTTTCCTGGTATCCTTCGGGTCGAGTTGGTTTCTTGGGCCTTGCAACGCTCACCGTATATTTCTTTGTGAGATTCCTTGTTGCTATTCTTTTCCCGGTTGTGCTATCGTTTCCTTCTGTACAGAATGTTCATGTGCCGAATGTCCATGCTATAATGAGCTTAGTCCTGTCGTTATTTTTTCTGTTCGTAGTTTATCTTCGCTCGGGGAGAAGTGGGGCGGAGAAACTTATTATGAAATGGAGATTACTCCATTTCGTTAGCATATGGCGAAAGTAGATACAAAAAACGGTCCGCTGAAGTTTCCGCGAAAGCTTTTGTCCGGAATAGGGGACTTCTTGGGCGCGCGGTTACGTGAGCTTGAGAAACGGCGTGCAGCAATAAGTAAAGACGATCCCTTTGAAGATGGGCGTTCCGAAAGTCTTGCTTCTCCCGATACAGATGCCGCGGAGCAATTCGGGCATGCAAGAGCCGAAGCTTTAAAACGGGAGATTGACCGGAAGATTATTCAGACAAGAAAAGCCCTTGCAAGGGTGAAGATTGGTAGCTACGGTATTTGTGAAGAATGCGGAGAGATGGTTGATACAGATAGACTGATGATTTATCCCGAGGCAACGCTTTGTGTAAGCTGCGAGAACAAAAGAGAACGGGGATAGTGTGGAGCCTAAGATTCTCTACGAAGACGCAAACCTTCTGGTAATTAACAAACCTTCGGGGATGGTTGTGAACCGCGCAGAGTCGGTTGTGGTAGAAACCGTTCAAGACTGGGTGGAAAGCTACCTACGAGTGGGTCCTGCCGCTCCCTCGTCCCGTCCGATGTCCTCGCCCTTCGATGAGCTCAGGACTGCGGGTACTCGACGGGACTCCCTCCGGTCGCGTCACCCACACGACGACTTTACCGGGCGCACGGGGATTGTCCATCGGTTGGACAAGGAGACGAGCGGAGTGCTTTTGATTGCTAAAACTCCGGAGGCCTTTGCGGAGCTTCAAAGACAGTTTAAGGCACGGGAGGTCGAGAAGACTTATCTTGCGCTTGTACACGGCAAGGTCGTGCCAGGAGAAGGGACAATTAGTGCACCCGTAGGCAGGCTCCCGTGGAACCGAGAGAGATTTGGGGTTTTCCCTGGGGGGCGGGAGGCACGAACGAAGTATAAAGTATTACGTATTACGAGTTATGAATTAGGCAAAAATAAGGAGGAACTTAGTTTGGTGGAGTTTTACCCCAAGACCGGGAGGACTCACCAGATTAGAGTCCATGCAAAATCAATCGGGCACCCAATCATTTCTGACACCTTTTATGCTGGTCGTAAGACTTCGCGACAGGATAGAAGATGGTGTCCTCGGTTATTCCTGCATGCTTCCTCGATTACTTTTACTCATCCTGATATGGGGGAGAGGATGAAAGTCGAGGCTCCGCTACCCCAAGATCTCGAAGACGCTTTAGAAAGCTTGGGCTCCTGACACCCCATGGCGCTTGCTTGCCCCGTTGCGCTTTAGCCTTCGGGGTGATACCTTTGAATTGATGTCTGCCTTTACGACTCTCGCTTTGGCCATAGCCCTGGCGAGTATTCTTGGGTTCTTCGTGAGGATGTTGCGCCAGCCACTTTTCATAGGCTACCTTTTTGCCGGAATAGTTCTTGCAACTGTTGGCGTTTTCTCACGCGAAAATAGCCTTCTTATTGAGAACATGGCCCAACTCGGAATTACCCTTCTTCTCTTCTTGGTTGGGCTTGAGATGAGCTTTAAGGATTTGCCTAAGCTGGGGGGGGTTTCGCTCTTAGCCGGTAGCGCACAGATAATTATTACCTCTATCTTGGCCTTTTTCTTGGCGATGGTCTTTGGGTTTTCCGCAACTTCTTCTTTGTACATTGCAATTTCCTTGACATTTGCAAGCACAATTATTGTTGTAAAGCTTCTTTCTGAGAAGAAGGATTTAGGGAGTCTCTACGGTAAGATTGTTATGGGGGTTCTCCTTGTTCAGGACTTTGTCGCAATCCTAATCCTGGTCCTCCTGTCGGGTTTCCAGTCGGGAGATCTTTCTCTGCCTTCTTTTTTGTGGGTCTTTGTCAAAGGCGCTCTTCTAATTCTTGCGGTTTACCTTTTGTCAAAGACACTTCTTCAAAAATTCTTTGATCGGGTCGCGGCATACTCAACCGAACTCCTCTTTGTTACAAGTATTGCTTGGGCCCTTCTTCTTGCCGGGATCGTGAGTCTCCCTTGGGTCGGGTTTTCTATAGAGATTGGAGGATTTATTGCGGGAGTTGCCCTTGCTAACTCCTTAGAACATCTGCAGATTGCCTCGCGTGTTAAACCCTTGCGCGACTTTTTTATAACAACCTTTTTCCTTCTTCTAGGGGCCCAGATGGTCGTTGGCATAACACCGTCAATCCTCTTACCCGCTCTTACCCTCTCCCTATTCGTTATTATAGGCCATCCTCTAATCTTACTCTTAATTCTCGGGTTTATGGGGTATAGGCGCCGAACCTCTTTTTTAGCGGCTATAACAACAGCTCAAATATCTGAGTTCTCGTTTATTGTAGTTGCAATGGGCGCGAAGGTTGGGCATATTGGGAATTCCGAGATGAGCCTTGTAACGCTCGTCGGGGTTATCACAATGACCATGTCAACTTACCTTATTATAAATGCCCACAAAATTTATACGAGGCTTGAGCGTCCTATGAGGTTTTTTGAGCGAAAGAGAACAAAGGAAGGTGCATTGGGGCTGAGGGACAATTTTCTTGAGAATCACATAGTTTTAATAGGAGCTGATAGTAGCGGGCGGGCGCTCTTGCCGGTTTTAGAGAAAAGGGTCGAGCCTCTTGTTATCATGGACTTTAACCCATCTCTAGTTGAAAGGTTGGTGGCCCAGGGTTATAACGCTGTCTATGGGGATGCAAGGGATAGCGAGACACTTGATCTTTTGAACTTAGAACGGGCGCACCTTTTGCTTTCAACAACTGATAGTCTTGAGGACGATCTTTTTCTCCTTGACCGCCTTAAAAAGCTTCCTCAAAGCCCCATCTCTATATTTATGGCAGATTCGGCTCAAAACGCTCTTAAGCTTTACGAGGCAGGAGCAACCTATGTTGTTGTTCCTCAGGTTGCGGGCGGAGAGCATCTAGCCCATGTTATAAATATGCAGGGCGTAAACCGCGAGAACCTAGAGAAGCTTAAAAATAGACACTTCGACCGCCTGGTAAAAGAAAGGTTTGAGTAAGTTTTCATTGTGGCTGCCCATACAAGACGAAAATTAGCTAGAAGGAAGGCGACTCAAGAGCGGCGAAAGCCCGGCTTTTTCATTCGGCGTATTTTACTTGCTCTTCTTCTCAGCATCGTGCTTTGGGGTAGCTCACGAATCTTTAACTCATTCCAGAATCGTGTGTGGCGAGAGGGTACACGAATAACTTTTGTTGTGGATAGCGAGAACCCTGTTGTTTACTCCTTTAGCCCGGAAACTGGGAAACTCCTCTTTTTTGAAATACCCAAGGACACCCAAATCACGGTAGCTGGTGGGTATGGCACCTTTCCTGTTGCGAGTCTTTGGGAACTCGGGCAACAGAAAGGAAAAGGTGGCGATCTTTTAAGATTGTCGATACAACGATCTTTAGGCATTCCGGTTGATGCCTGGATTGGGGAAGGAGGAGCAGAGTTTTTTAGTCCTCGCCCACTTGGAAGAGTCACAGCTTTCAAGGAAGCAATCGTGAAGGGGGGAATAGAGACGAGCCTGACCTTTTTTGATCGCGTGGCAATCTTTATGAATGTTTCAAGCGTGAACTTTGTAGATAGAAGAAGCCTTGATCTTGAGGCGAGTAGGGTTTTGCGGCGCGAGAAGTTTCTTGATGGGGCGGAAGGTTATGTTGTTGTTCCCGAAACTGCAAAGTTGGTTTTTGAAGTTTTGCGTGATGAGTCGATCGTTCGCGAGGGTAAGACTCTTGTTGTTATCAACGCCACACCCCAACGTGGGCTTGCGCGAATGGTTGCCGACATAGCGGGGGTATTGGGCATGAGAGTTGTTGCAGTGCAAACAGAGGGGGAAGAAAAAGATGGTATTTGTATCGTTAGAGGCAAAAAGGGAGATTTAGAAAGTTTGAGTGCGCGCCGTCTTTCCCAAGTCTTTCAGTGTAAGATTGAGGAAGGAGCGCCTTCCGGGGCTTCGTCTTTGGAAATTATCCTAGGACGCGATTTTGTAAATACTTTTTAATCCTGTCCGTCTTCTTCTGGGAGCATTTCTGGTTTTTCCTCGTGCACAAGCTCCGGAGGAGTAAAAGAGATATAGCCCAATTTTTCAGTCGGCGGGAAAGAGGGGATATCACTCACCCCCTCTCCTCGCTTGGCTTCTCTTATAAAAATTTTTACCGAGTCTGGGGCGACCGAACGGATAAATGATAAATATTCATTGCCCGATCGTGTGAGTTTTATTATGCGCCTTGCAAGATCGTCAGGAAGCCGGCCTATATATTGCCCACCTTCTGTTTGAACAGAGACTCTATGTGCGTGGGTTTGGAGTCTAACCGGCTCTCCACTACCTAGGGCTGAGATTACTGAATCGTCACCCAAGTGCAGGAGCCCAACGGTTTTTGCTTTTCCCGGCTCCTCGATAAACAGCTCTGCAACTCGCAAAGGTTCTCCGGGCGAGATGGAGTCAGAGGGACCGTCTTTAAGTTTCGGAGATTTACTCCCTACAGTCAGTCTCTCCAACGCCTTTTGGGCAATAGAATTGTAAGGATCGAATCGAAGAACTTTCTTGTAGGAAGAAATTGCCTTATTGACTTTTCCAAGTTCGAGAAGGGCGCGCGCGAGGCGGTTTAGAGCTTCCTGATTTTCTGGGTCGGATCTTAAAATCTCCTCATTTAAACGCTTGGCCTCCTCCCAGTGACCGTTAATGGCTTCCTCTATCGCTTTTTGGGCAAGCTCGTCTAACACTTTTCCTGTTTGAGTATAAATGCAAGGAAGGGAATGTCAAGAGGGTACCGTCCGGTACCCCTCGCAGACCCCGTCAAATCGCTCTTCGAGCCGTGTATGGATAATACTGGAAAGGCGAGAAGTAAGATTATACGGGGTCAAGAGGAATTTCGTTTTGCGAAGAGGCGTAAGCCCACGATCGTGTAGAGTAGAGTCCCGATAAGTCCCACAAAAAGATCGTTTATCGTATCAGCTTGGCCACGTACATTAATCGTTCTTGCAAAAACATCTGTGTAGTATTCTTGCATCTCGAGCGCTGCGTGAATCAAGGTCGCCACCCCCGTTGCGATAATGACCTTCTCCCAAGCTGCCAACCTTCTAAGACTTCCCCAAAAGGTGACCAAAAGAAGGCCTAAGGCTCCGGTTCCGTGGAAGTGGGGGATAAGATCAAAGTAATAATAGGTGTTGTATAAATTGAACGAATTCCCGGCCATGTCAAGAGCAAAGATTGAAAGATAGAGAGTGTCCAAGGCCCAAGGGTAGACTGCCCATTTTTTCTTTTTCAAATACCAAACCAGAGGGACAAGAAGGCTTAAGCCCCCGACAATTATTGTGTTGCGCAAGGGGATCGCTTTATCTAAAAACCGCGGGTCGTCTTGGAAAATCCAAGCCTCGGCTAAGAAATAGATAATCGCTGCGCGGATTGCAAAATTTAGGACGATTGCAAACTTTCCCATCCTGCCTATTATTATATAACTGCCGATATTTTTCTACATTGAGGCTGGAGTTTTCGCATTTTTAGGCCAGAAAGTGGTAAAATGGCCTCATGTCCGGACATTCAAAATGGGCTACAATCAAGCGGCAAAAAGGCGTAAATGATGCCAAAAGAGGGCAACTTTTCTCCAAACTTGCTCGAGCTATAACCTTGGCCGCAAAACAGGGCGGCCCGAACCCTGAGGGCAACCTTCGTCTAAGGCTTCTTATTGACGAGGCAAGAGCTTCAAATATGCCCAAAGAGAATATCGCACGTGCTATCGAGCGCGCTACGGGAGTGGGGAGCGAAGCCTTGCAGGAGATTCTCTATGAAGGGTACGGGCCGGAAGGGATTGCGGTGATTGTTGAAACGGCAACAGACAATAAGAATAGGACTTCTCAAGAAATCAAAAATATCTTCGAGCGGGGTGGGGGATCTTTAGGAGGCCCCGGGAGTGTTTCATTTCAATTTGATCATAAGGGATTAATAATAGTTGAGAAAGGTGATAACCCTGAGCAAACTATGCTTTCTTTGATTGATATGGGCGCTCAAGATCTTGAGGAAGCAACAGATGCCGTAGAAGTTTATATTGCCCCAAACGAACTTTCAGCGATGAAGGAAAAAATTGAGAAGGGAGGGATTAAGGTAGTTTCTGCAGAGTTGACATACAAGCCTAAGAATGTCGTTCCCATTTCTGATAAGAGCAGGGCAACAAAAGTGCTTTCATTTTTAGATACCCTGGATGACCATGACGATGTGCAGCGAGTTTTTGCAAATTTTGACATCCCCGACGACCTTTTAACCACATGACCAAGCGCCAAAAATTTGTACTCAGTTCAACAATCTTAGCTTTAGGTTTCTTTCCTATTCAATTCGTTGAATTTTCTTTTCGCTATCCATTTATTGCCATTTTAACGATTCTCTCGATTGGGCTTTCCCTATGGTCTCTGTGGGGTGGGGTAGCAAGAGACGCGACAGCCCTGAACCTTGTTTTACCTGCATTCTTTACAGCTGGAATAGGGCTTTTTTATTTTTTGTTACCAGGGACACTTGTTACAACAATTTTAGTCCTTATCCTTTATGGAGTAGGGATCTACGCACTCCTTTTGACCTCCAACATTTATACCGTCGCGGCGGCTCGCACAATTGCGCTCCTTCGGGCAGCCCATGCAGTAGGTTTTTTGCTAATCCTTGTAACAGCCTTCCTTTTATTTGATACAGTTTTTTCTTTAAGATGGGATTTTTGGGCAAACGGGCTTCTTTTGGGGACAATTTCTTTCCCATTGTTTTTACAGGGTTTTTGGTCGATTGAGCTTGAATCTTTGCCTTCTCGCGAGGTTTTGCTTTTATCGGCGTCCTTTGCTCTTGTTGTTGCTGAAGTCTCCGCGATCCTTTCCTTTTGGCCGATTACGGTTGTCGTTGCCTCTCTTGCCGCAACCACGATTGTTTATGTTGGCCTGGGCCTTGGACAGGCAAGACTTCAGCAGCGTCTTTTTGCGCGCACCGTCAAGGAATATCTATTGGTCGGCCTGATAGTTTTTACCACAATGTTCTTGACGGCAAGGTGGGGAGGATAAAATGGCCGAAGGCAAAGAGACAGCTGCACTTTCTCCTGATAGAGTAGCTCAATGGAGTGCTCTTAAGGACTTTAAAAATATAGCTCTAGAAAGCCTTCCTTCTCCAAAGGAGGATTGGGACTTGATCTGGGTTTTTAGCGGTTCTCATGGGTTCGAGAGGGGGAGCAGAGTTAGGAGTGGAGCTGGTGGAGAAATTATTACTTTAGAGAAAGGGGTGGTAAACGAGACTCGTTCAAGGTTCTTGACTGCTGTTGGACTTGCCAGGCAAGTGGCAGGTTTGAGGATAGGGAAAAGTGCAGAGGGTGTTACGCTTGAGGATTTAAGGAAGAATGCACCAACTATCTATTTTAACGGTTGGGATTGGCAAAATGATGCTTTACGGGATTTGTTCGAAAAAGGGGACGGAGAAAAAGAGTTCAACTTTCCAGGGGGAAAGCTGGAAATAGCACCGTCGGGAAGCCAGATTGAACATACAGGCCATCAGTTCAAAAAATTTCCAAAAGAATTATTGCCAGAAGGGAAGGTAGTTTTAGTGAGTGATTTCTACCATCTGCCCAGGATAAAACGATATGCATGGAAGTGGTTTAACCGAAGTATTTTGGGTAGAATGGTATTTTATGCTTCACAGCCCATCGTTGGTTCGTTTAAACGTTTTAGGGAAGAGCTTAGAAAAATCGCGGCCCTTGGTAAAATTGGTCAAAAAGAAGATCTTGTCTGGTTTCCGCCTAAAGATGAAAAGTAGGCGCAATTGTCTTTAGCACAATGTTCTTGACGGCGAGGTGGGGAGGATAGAGCCCCGCCTGGAGCGGGGAATTTCTAATTTCTAAGTACTAATTTCTAAAATGAAAAATGTAAAATTTAAGAACAGAACAATCATAGAAGTTAAGAACTTGGTTAAAAAATTTAATGGGGTAACGGCTGTTGACGGCATCTCTTTTGAAATTTACGAAGGAGAGATAACAGGACTTCTTGGGCCAAACGGGGCGGGGAAGACTACCACAATCCAAATGATTCTCGATTTAATTACTCCTACGAGTGGGGCGATCCGGGTTTTTGGCAAGGACATTCGGGAGAGTAGAGAAGAGATCTTAAACAAGGTAAATTTCTCATCAGCTTATGTAACCCTGCCTTATAATCTTAAGGCTTGGGAAAACTTAGCAACTTTTGCCAGACTCTACGGCGTGACAGACGTAAAAGGCAAGATTAGACAGTGGGCAGAATTTTTCGACATTACCGAGTTCTTGCCTAAGATGACCTCGAGTTTGTCTTCGGGACAGTTATCACGTCTTAATTTAACGAAGGCGATGCTTAACGAGCCGGAACTTTTGCTTTTGGATGAACCGACTGCTTCCCTTGATCCTGACGTTGCCGACAGAACCAGAAAACTTTTGCGCAAACTTCAAAAGGATAGAGGAGTCACCATTCTTTATACATCTCACAATATGGTTGAGGTTGAAGAAGTTTGCGATCGGGTGATTTTTATAAACAAAGGGAGAATTAAAGATGATGGGACCCCTCAAGCGTTGGTCAAGAAGTACGGCCGCAAAGACTTAAACGACGTTTTCTTAGCAATTGCCCGCGAGGAGAAAATTGAATGAAGTGGCATCGTATACAAGCGCTCTTGATTCGAAATCTTTACCTTTACCAAAGGAGTTTACCGCGGATAATGGATATATTCTACTGGCCGGTTATGGAGCTTCTGCTTTGGGGATTTTTAAGTCTTTATCTTGAAAAGTTAAATTTGGCGAGCTTCAATGTGGTGACAGTTCTTCTGGGCGCTTTAATCTTTTGGGATCTTCTTTCTCAAGCGCAAAGAACAGTCTCGGTTGCTTTTTTGGAGGATATTTGGGAAAGAAACCTTCTAAATATTTTTGTAACACCCTTAAGAGTAAGCGAATTCTTAATTTCGACGATGTTACTAGGGTTTGTAAGAATTATTATGGTCGGGGTAGTAATGGGCGCTCTCGCGTTCCTTTTTTACAAATTTAATATTCTGCAATTCGGATTTTATCTTGTTCCGTTTTTGGTTAATTTACTGCTTTTTGGTTGGGCTCTTGGGCTTTTCACAACAGGAATTATCTTGCGCTATGGAACTTCGGCCCAAGTTCTTGCATTCGGATTTATTTTCTTAATACAACCCTTTAGCGCTGTTTTTTATCCGGTTTCTGCATTGCCTGAAGGCATACGGGTGATTTCATACATGTTGCCCTCAACATATGTTTTTGAAGGGATGAGAACTGTTATCACAACAGGTTCCTTTCCGGCAACCCAACTTGGCCTTGCCATGGCCGCAAACCTTGTCTATATCGTTCTTTCTGTTGCGACATTTTATATTATGTTTGGCAAGGCAAAAGAGCGGGGAGCCCTAATGAAGTTGGACACCTAATAACCCCACATTATGGTTTAATTTAACAGGCATGGGACGAGGCCAAAAATAAATTAATTAAAATGCAAAACTTCATAAAATTTAAGACACATACCAGCGAAGGAGAGGGGAGTCCTTCAGCAAGCTCAGGATTCAACTCTATAATTATTATAGGTAGTTTTCACGGAAACTAACCCATAATTTTCACGCAAACTATCGGACTAAGTGCTAACGGGGTCAAAAGAAGAAAACCCGAAAGAGATAGAACACAGTAAATAGTACACAGGGCATAGGGGAACTACGCACGCTCTGCTCTGTTTAGGCTGACGTATCGCTCTTTTTTTAGTTCGACTACGCTCACCATTTAGCCTCAGATTTATCCTGAGCGCAGTCGAAGGATTAACCTTAAATGATATAGTTTGATGCACGCTCTAGGCACGATTGTGGATAACTTAGGCATGGAGCATCAAAATCCTTCGGATTTATAGAGAGGGCTTTTGGGAGGAGCGGCAAAACAAGAAGAGAGATAAAAGGATGAGCTGGCAAACAAAAAGGAGCAGAAACCCCGATGTCATAACAGATCGGCATGTAAGACCCCACTCCTTGGCAGGAAAATGGGAGACACAAGATAGCAGGGAATGAACATATGCTCTGTCGCACAATAATACTTTTACGACGCAAGTACGTTTGGGTGCGGAGGAGGGCCTTTTCGTGTCAATCAAGATTAAATATCAAAGATTAAAAAGCAAAAGTGTGCTTATATTTTCTTTATGTTCTCTCTATTTTGTCAGAGTGTCTTATTTTAGTCTTTCCGAATAACTACCGAAGCCCGCTCCCCTACTATGGGATGTGTAAGAGTTTTGTGTTGAAAAAGACAGTCATTTAGCCATCTTTTCCCAGAACCACCCCTTAGAAGCGATTTGGTGAGGTCGCCAGCCTAAGGTTACTGGTATACAATGGTCTCTATGTATGAGTTGGAACCTGATATAATTCAGAAATGAGGGAGGATGTTTTCCACTTAGGGATTAAGGCAATAATCAGAAATTCTCGAGGTGAAGTTCTTCTACTTAAAACAAACCCTGCCGAATTGAGAGGAGATAATGGTGAATCTTACTGGGATATTCCTGGAGGAAGGATTCATAAAGGAACCAGTATAGAAGAAGCCTTGAAACGAGAAGTTGAAGAGGAAACGGGAATAGCCACCATCAAAGAGTTTAAGCCATTTTCTATGGTTTTATCTAACATAAGAATTCCTACTAATGACGGAAGTGTAGGTTTAATACTATCCTCCTATTTATGCGAGGTAGAGAATGTAGAGAATATAAAGTTGAGCAACGAACACATAGAATATAAATGGTTTTCGCCTCAAGAAGCAGCGAAATTGTTAGAATTTAAGTATCCCAGAGAGTTTGTAGAAAAATTTGGCGAGTTGAAATAGGTTCTAACATAATCCATAAGGTGGAGCGACCTTATCTTGTTTGTCGCACAATGTTGACACTTCGGCAAGCTCAGTGTAAACTGGAAATGTATGGAACCTGCCGCGCCTCGTCCAAAGGACGATCGGCCTCTGGCCGACAAATCCGAACTTGAGCGGTTGATTCAAGAGTTTTTGGAATACCTTGAGGTTGAGCGAAACGTTTCTCCCCTGACGGTTCGCAACTACTCCCATTATCTTCGGCGCTTTGCAAAGTGGATGAAGGGGCAAAAGCGACAAAATCTTTCAGACGTAACACAAGAGGTGGTTCGCCAATACCGACTTTACCTCTCCCGCCTCGAACACGGCAATGGCAGTCTTCTTTCGCGCAAGACCCAAGGTTACCATGTTATTGCTCTTCGCTCGCTGCTCAAGTGGCTTATTAGAAACGATAAACAAACTTTAAGCCCTGACAAGATTGATTTACCAAAGCCAGAAGGCCACTCGCTAAAATTCTTGACCGGTGAGCAAGTTGACCGGCTTCTTAACTCCCCTTCTCTATCAACAACGCAAGGGAAGCGCGATAAAGCAATCCTTGAAGTTTTATTTTCAACAGGCCTTAGGGTTTCGGAGCTTGCAAACTTGGATAGGGACAAGGTTGACCTTGAACGGCGGGAGTTTGGGGTCATTGGCAAAGGGAATAGACCCCGTGTGGTTTTCTTATCCTCAAGAGCAGCCGAATGGATTAAACATTATTTAGACTCGCGGGACGATAATTGGCGGCCACTTTTTATTCGCCACAAAGGTAAAATCTCAGCTGATACATCAGACGAGGAAGTGCGGCTTACTCCCCGATCAATTCAGAGAATGGTTAAGAAATATACACGTAAAGTAAAAATTTCGGTTGAAGTTACACCCCATGTATTAAGACACTCGTTTGCAACCGATCTCTTAATGGCCGGCGCGGATTTGCGCTCAGTCCAAGAAATGTTGGGACACAAAAATGTCTCAACAACCCAAATTTATACCCACGTGACAAACCCACACTTACGCGATGTGCACGAAGCGTTTCATGGTAAGGGCGGAAGGTAATTAATGTGTCTGCTCTGGGTATAAACCTGAGGCTGTAAAAGCAAGATGTAGATTTGCAGTTTGGAGAACTTTCATTCCGTTGACAACAATGTCGTGGGCAAAGTAGAAAGGACGAAAAGAGTGTTGCGGGAACCGGACATCACGCCACTCGTCGAGACATATGATTCTATCTCTACCGAATCTTCTATGGTTTCCCACGACGTTTGTTGATGTTTGAACAGTGAGCATACTATCAAGATGCGGAGGAGGTGAAAATATATTGCCTACCTCTACAAGTACGAAGACCACCCGGTAAATTGGTTGAGCTGGCGAGTCTTCTAGGAGCTCTGGGAGGACCCATTCCTGAAGTTCATAGTCACCCCAAAGGTTTTTAAAGCTTATAACTCTTGATGCAAAAGAAGGAAACTCTGGCCGGGTTTCATTTGGTACTCTAAAAATTCCACGCTCGAATGGTTTAAGATCTACACTAAAAGGTGATCTCCGGTCTTGCCACGTTTTGTATTCAGGTGAGTACCCCGCCATCCTTCCTGTAGTATAAAGTGAAGTTTAGCGACTTTCAAATGAGAAGAGTGACTTGGGTTTTTATTTCCGAAACTCCTGGAGATAACTCTGTTTACTCAAGCCCTTGAGTTGTCGACTGTTAGCCGACCGTTGGCTTGTTTTCCGTTGGTTCTTCTTCCTTCTCAAGGGTTGCAACCGCCGCGACACTGTCTCCTTTGTTCTTACCAAAACGCATTAAGATTACCCCTTGGGTTGCACGGCCAAGCCGGGGAATATTCTTCAAAGGAAGCTTTATTACTTGTCCGCTTCGACTCGTCATAATTACTTGCTCGATCTTTTGGGTAACCATTAACGCTCCTATAACACTACCAGTTTTTTCTGAGAGCTGCGAGATTTTAACTCCCATCCCTCCCCGCTTTTGTATTGGGAAATTGGGAATTGGAGTTCTTTTGCCCAAGCCTCGTTCATTTACAACAAGGATATCGCGGAAGATCTTTCGCCTTTTATCTTCTGGTTTTTCCGATCTTGAGGAGAAAATCTCCATGCCCACAACCTGATCGCCGGGCGCAAGTTTTATGCCCCGGACCCCATGAGCGGTTCTGCCCATTGGTCTAACATCTGTCTCTTTAAATCTTATTGACTTACCCAACTTTGTTGCCATCAAAACATGATCTTCTCCGGATGTTGGTCTTACCCAAGAGAGGGAGTCCCCTTTATCAAGTTTTATTGCGATAAGGCCCGAAGCGCGAAGGTTTTTGAAAGCTCCGAGCGACGTTTTCTTGACCGTCCCGCCACGGGTTGCCATTATCAGATATTTTGCGTCCGAGGACTCTAAAGGAAGGACCGCTTGAATTTCCTCACCTTGGTCAATGTTTATAAGATTGACAATCGCTTGGCCTTTTGATTGTCTGGAGCTTTCCTGAACCTCCCAGGCTCTTATTCCAAAAACCCGGCCTTTGTTTGTGAAGAACAAAAGAGTGTCATGGGTTGACGCCGAGGTTATGTGTGCGAGCTCGTCCGCCTCTTTTGTCGTCATGCCGACAACTCCTTTCCCTCCCCTGCGCTGGGACCTGTACGTAGTTCTCGGCACCCTCTTTATGTAGCCGGTTTTTGTAATTGTGACGATAGTTTCTTCGCGGGCCACAAGGTCTTCTTCCGAAATTTGACCCAAAGGTTCCCGGTAAATTTTGGTTCGCCTTTCGTCACCGTATTTTTCTTTGAGTGCTGAAAGTTCTTTTCCTATGACACCTAGTATTTTTTCCGGATGAGTCAAAAGATCTGTCAGGTGGGATATTTCCTCTCCGACTTCTTTATACTCGGCCTCGATTTTTTCCCGTTCTAGAGCCGAGAGACGGCGAAGCTGCATATCAAGAATTGCCGTTGCTTGAATTTCAGTTAAGCCGAACTTCCGAATTAGATTCGTTTTTGCGGTTTCTGAGTCACGACTCCTTCGAATTGTCTCGATAACCGCGTCCAAGTTGTCCAGTGCAATTTTGAGCCCCTCCAAAATGTGTGCTCTTCTTTTTGCCTCGGTTAATTCGAAAATTGAGCGGCGAGTGACAACCTTTTGTCTATGGCGAACATACTCAACCAGAATCTGTTTTAGAGTTAATGTTCTTGGGGTTCCGTCAACGAGCGCAACAAAATTTGCCGGGAAAGAGGTTTGCAAAGAAGTGTGTTTATAAAGATTATTAAGAACCGCGTTAGGCCTTGCATCTTTTTTAAGTTCAACAACGACTGTCATGCCCGATCTGTCTGATTCGTCTCGAAGGTCTGAAATTCCCTGTATCTTTTTGTCGCGAGTAAGCTCTGCGATTCGGGCAACAAGAAATGCCTTATTAACTTGGTAGGGAAGCTCGGTTATAACAATTCTTGATTTCCCGCGTTCACCCTGTTCAATCTTTGCAACCCCCCGAACTATAATGTTGCCCCGGCCAGAACCATAGACCTCTGGGAGATATTTTCCGCCATAGATTACTCCCCCGGTCGGGAAGTCCGGGCCTTTAACAAAAGTCACGAGCTCCTCGGTTGTTATCTCCGATTCAAAGTCTACTTCTGGGGCTTTTATCTCAATCTCTTTTTCTTTCCCTTCCGAAACCGCAAGGTCAATTTTCTTGACGAAGAACGCATCTCCGTCCCCTTCCACTTTCTCACTACTCCCTACCACTTTCCCCTTTTTAATCGTTGCCTCAATTGCATCTATTACCTCCTTGAGGTTATGCGGAGGAATCTTTGTCGCCATTCCAACAGCAATACCTTCTGCGCCCATTAAAAGAAGGTTTGGTAAAACCGCAGGAAGGTAAACAGGCTCCTTAATTGTTCCGTCGAAGTTGTCTATGAATTTAACCGTGTTTTTCTCAATATCGGCTATTAACTCTTGGGAAATCTTTGCCGGCCTAACCTCTGTGTAGCGCATCGCAGCTGCTGAGTCGCCGTCAACTGAGCCAAAGTTTCCCTGGCCCAAAACCAGAGGATAGCGCATCGAAAAATCTTGTGCTAAGCGGACCAAGGAATCATAAATTGCCTGGTCTCCGTGAGGATGGAACTTTCCCATTGTCTCTCCCACAACCTTTGCGGATTTTGCGAAAGACGAGGTTGGGGTTAATCCCATCTGCTGCATTGCAAAAAGAATCCTCCGGTGGACCGGCTTTAGGCCGTCGCGGACATCGGGAAGCGCGCGCGCAACAATAACCGACATCGCGTAGTCAAGGTACGACTTTTGTACCTCCGTTGTTATTTCAACCGGTTGAACTTTGCCAATCTTCATGCTAGACGAGGAATGGAGCGAGTAACAGCGCCACAATATTTGCAACCTTGATCATGGGGTTTATCGCAGGCCCTGCAGTATCCTTATAAGGATCCCCAACTGTATCTCCGGTCACTGCCGCTTGGTGTGCCAAACTCCCTTTGCCGCCAAGATTCCCCTCTTCAATATACTTTTTGGCATTATCCCAGGCAGCTCCCCCAGTGGTCATTGAGATTGCAACGAAGAGTCCGGTCACGATTACGCCAATTAAAAGTCCGCCTAAAGCTTTAGGGCCCAAAAGAATTCCAACAACAATGGGTGCAAGAACAGGGAGAAGCGCCGGTATTATCATCTCTCGGAGCGCTGCCTTCGTCACAATATCAACGCATTTTGCATAGTCTGGTTTTTCCGCGCCAGTCATAATTCCTTTAATTTCCCTAAACTGTCGTCTTATCTCAATAACGATTGCCATACCTGCTCTCCCCACAGCTTCAAGCGCAAACCCTGCGAAAAGATAGGGGAGACTTGCGCCAATTAAAAGTCCCACCAAAACTCTGGGGTCAGAGAGGGAAAAAGACTCCACAGCTGCCCCGAGCTCTTGAGTGTATGCTGCAAAGAGAACTAGAGCCGCTAACCCCGCTGATGCAATTGCGTAAGCTTTAGTTACCGCTTTTGTTGTGTTGCCGACAGCGTCTAGCGCGTCAGTGACCTTTCTTACAGATTCTTTTTGGTTGGTCATTTCAGCAATTCCCCCTGCGTTATCAGTAATTGGCCCGAAGGCATCAATTGCAACAACGATCCCGGCTAAAGAAAGCATGCTCGTGGCCGCAATTGCTATTCCGTAAAGACCGGCAATCAAGAATGATAAAAGGATGGCCGCGGCGACAAGAAGGATTGGGGGAAAAGTAGATTTCATTGAGAGCGCAAGCCCTGCAATAATATTTGTTCCATGACCCGAACTTCCCGCCTCAGCAATTCTTCGCACAGATTTTGTCGTTTTTCCGGTGAAAAACTCGGTAACTCCGACCATCCCTCCAGTCACAACGATTCCTAGGACGAAGGTAAGAAATAAGCTTACTGGGGAAATCCCTGGGAGGTTCGGGGGTAGGAAAAAGTTAATGAGCAGGAAGCCTAAGACTGCAAAGACTGCCGTTGCCCCGAGGCCTCGGTAAAGAGCTGGCATGATCCTTCTATCTTTTGGAAGTTTGACAAAGAGGGTTCCCAAGACTGATGCCAAAAGCGAAACAGACCCAATTAAAAGTGGGAAGAGAATTGTTGCGGAATTTCCCAAGGTGAGCGAGCCTAGAAGGATTGCTGAAACAGCTGTTACAACATAAGTTTCAAAAAGATCAGCCGCCATTCCGGCATCATCCCCAACGTTATCTCCAACCAGGTCAGCGATAACCCCAGGATTTCGAGGATCATCCTCCGGTATCCCCTTCTCTATTTTCCCTACCATATCAGTTCCAACATCTGCGCCTTTTGTATAAATTCCTCCTCCTAACCTTGCAAAAACCGAGATTAAAGAGCCTCCGAAGCCAAGGGCAGTAAGAGGTCCTCCGGGGTTTATCCCAAGAATCTGTGAGATCAAGACTACAATTGAGACAGAAAAAAGTGCAAGGGCGGCGACCAGAAGACCCGTCACAGACCCTCCTTTAAAGGCAACTCCCAATGCCCCAGACAAACCACCTTTTGCTGCTTCCGCGGTCCTGACATTAGCCCTTACTGCGACCATCATCCCGATGTAGCCAGCAACGGAAGAGGCGACAGCGCCGAAGATAAACGCTAGAGCGTGTCCTACCCCCAGCGCCAAGAACAAAATTGCCGCTAAAATGAGAGCTACAACTGCAATTGTTCTATATTGCCTGGTAAGATATGCCTTCGCGCCCTGGGCTATGGCAGCAGAGATTTCCTGCATTTTTCTTTCTCCTTCGGGAAGTCTCAATATCCTTGCTGCCAAATTCCAAGAAAATGCAAGGGTTGCTAAAGAGGCGAGAATTGATATCAAAATTATTGGATCCATTTTTAT
This sequence comes from uncultured Gammaproteobacteria bacterium, assembly GCA_964564005.1. Lineage (GTDB taxonomy): Bacteria > Patescibacteriota > Microgenomatia > UBA8517 > UBA10165 > CAZLZK01. Next base: position 3,077 of record CAZLZK010000005.1, on the reverse strand, counting down.
TTCGAGTCTTCGAGAAACAAGCTCTGTTTACTGTTCCGACAACAAGCTCTGCTTATATATCTAAAGTTGCTGATCTTGCGTGTGCTTGGATAAATCTCTTTCTTGGTCCGACCTCCTCGCCCATGAGCATGGTGAAGGTTTGATCAGCCTCGGCCGCGTCGGCGATCGTTATTTGTTTTAAGGTTCTTCGGTCAGGATTCATCGTGGTTTCCCAAAGCTGCTCAGGGTTCATCTCCCCAAGACCCTTATAGCGCTGGATTGCTACTTTCCCGTTTCCATGTTCTTTTAAAACAGTGTTTCTTTCTTCATCGGAATAAGTATAGTAAACTTCTTTCCCAACCTGGATTCGGTAAAGAGGTGGCATTGCAAGATAAAGATACCCCTGTTCCAGAACTTGGGGGAAGTGGCGATAGAAAAAGGTTAGAAGAAGGGTTGTGATATGTTGGCCATCAACATCAGCATCGGTCATTATGATAATTCTATGGTAGCGGATCTTTCCCGGGTCTATGGTCTCCCCAATTCCTGCACCCAAGGCAACAATTAAGTCCTTAAGCTCATCAAATTTAATAATTTTATCAAGATGAGCACGCTCGGTGTTTAAGATCTTGCCTCCAAGAGGAAGAATTGCCTGGAAACGCCGGTCTCTTCCTTGCTTTGCCGAACCCCCTGCAGAGTCGCCCTCTACGATATAGAGTTCAGAGAGTGCGGGGTCACGGGACTGGCAATCAGCAAGTTTTCCAGGAAGTGAGGCTCCGTCCAAGGCGCCTTTCCGAAGCACGGCATCTTTAGCTGCTCGCGCAGCTAAACGGGCCTTTGCTGCAAGGGTGATTTTCTCTAAAATGCGGCGCCCTTCGGCCGGATTTTCCTCAAGATATGTGTCGAGGCCTTCTTTGGTGATTTGGGCAACGAAACCTTGGACCTCAGGATTATTGAGTTTTGCCTTTGTCTGCGACTCGAACTGGATTTTGTCTGTGGGGATTTTTACGAAAATTGCAGCGGTTAAACCTTCTCTTGAGTCCTCACCGGAGAGAGTGTCCACAACATCCTTGGTAACTCCAAGCTTTCTTGCGTAATCAATGGTTGCGCGGGTTAGCCCAATACGGAAACCAGTAAGATGAGTTCCCCCATCAACGGTTTTTATGACGTTTACAAAAGACTCGACATTTTCTGAAATCCCATCGTTGTATTGAAGCGCAACCTCTCCTGACATCTCGCCACTCTCCGCAAGGAGACTCCCGCTCTCTTTTGCAATATAGATAACATCCGAGAGGATTTTCTTACCTCGGTTCATATGGGCAACCAGGCTCTTTATCCCTCCTTCGAAGTAGAAGGTCTTTTCCGAACCCTCTTTTTCATTTTTAAGATGGAAGGTAAGGCCGGCGATAAGATAAGCTCTGTTTCTGATTGAGTCTTCAATAGTCTTTTGGTTCCAGGAAAGATCATCAAAGACACCCTTGTCAGGCAGAAATCTTGTGATTGTTCCAGAATCTTCTGCTTTGTTACCCTTCTTCACAGGTGTCTCCGGCACCCCCTTTTTGTACATCTGCCGATACGCCCAGCCTCCTTGGTGGACCTCAACCTCCATCCACTCAGAGAGGGCATTGACAACTGAAGCTCCAACTCCGTGAAGACCACCCGAAACTTTATACGCTCCGGGCGAAAATTTACCGCCTGCGTGAAGTTTGGTCATAACAAGCTCGAGTGCTGACACTCCGGACTTGTGGCGTCCTACAGGTATTCCGCGACCGTTATCGCGGACTTCTGCTGAGCCATCTTCCTTAAGAGTTACCCAAATCTCATCCGCTTGATCGGCCAATGCTTCATCAACGGAGTTATCGATAATTTCGGTTAAGAGGTGGTGATAACCTCGGGAGTCGGTTGAGCCAATAAACATTCCCGGCCTTTTCCGAACTGGCTCAAGTCCTTCTAAAAGCTGGATGTCTTTCGCAGTATATGTTGAATTGTTTTTGGGAGTTCGCGAAACCATATATTTAGCGTATTTCTAGGCCATTAAACACAAAATGGGGGTGAAAGAATAAGGACAGTTCGACTCCCACCCTCACGCTTAAATTATACCTGATTTTGGGGTGTCAATGCAAGGGGAAAAGAGCAATATCTATCCCATTTAGTAGAGCTATTTCTTCCAATATCTAAGCTGCCCAAGCAGGAGAAATGTCGCAAACAGGGTGTAGATAAATAAAGCTGAGAAATCGGTAAGGAAATAACCAAGATCGATTATGTATTTAGTTTGTATAAGTCTCAATATAAACCCCAAGCTGTAGGTCAAAAGAGGGACAATAAGAACAAGCACCAGTTTTACACCGCGGCCGAACTGTCTAAAAACAGAGAGCAGGATGCCTGAGAACAGCAAGGTCACAAGGGCAATAATCGCTAGTTGAAACTTGAACATTACACAGAGTCTATGATTTAGATATTTATATGCAAGGGGTAGTTTAGGAGTAGGATGGATAGCACGCAAGATACAAGTGAGACACTTCGACGCTTCGAAGTGTTGAAGTGAGTTTAGAGTGCGGTGCGTTTTTTGCGGCTCTTGTAAATTCGGCGGCCAGCCTTAATTCTCTTCTCCTGGCGGAAGCTTCCAAACTTTGCTGGCGGTGCAAGCATGATAAGCCACTCGTCGATGTTATCCCAAAAATCCTGAACTTTCTCGTCACGCATAATCCTTTTTAGTGCGGGTGATAGTCCACCTTCTCCTATTTTGTGGCGGACGCCAACACTCATGATTGTTGCAGAGCTGACCTTTAAGGTATTTTCAATTTCCTGGTAAGAGAAGCCTTTTGTCAGCATCAAGGCAATTCCCAGGCGCTTGGCTAGCATTGTGTGTTCAATATCAGAGATTAAAGAATTGAGAAACTTTCGTGCTTCCTGGGGTGATTTAATTCCGGCCACTCCCTCCCAAAAAATCTCAAACATCCTCTCCTCGATGTCCTTATCAAGTACTTTCTTAGAAACTTTTGTCATACAATCCACTTTAATACTTTAAAGTATTAAAGTAAATCTATCGGGTATAATAATGAGGCCAACCAGATCACTAGAGTAATGATTACTAGCTTAAC
>CAZLZK010000004.1:0-29056 GCA_964564005.1 uncultured Gammaproteobacteria bacterium | reverse complement strand
GGAGTTATCGACCGCGTGGACAAAACGCCGGCCAGAGGCCGGTCGTCCTCTGGACGAAACGGTATAGAGATTATTGACTACAAAACGACAGACTTTACGACAAAGGATATGCCGATAGAGAAAGAGTTGAACGAGGATTTGCAGCTCTCGGTTTACGCAATGGCAGCGAACAAAGTTAATCATCCGCTTTTTGGCAAAAGTCCGGAAGAAGTGACTCTATCACTGTACTTTTTCAACAAAGGCGTCAAGGTTTCGACAACAAGAACTGCAGAGCAGCTTGAGAAAGCAGCCCAAGAGATATTAAAGGTTAAAGAAGAGATCGAAGCTTCGGACTTTTCTTGCTCCGGCAATTTCTGGTGCAAAGACTGCGAGTACAAATTGTTCTGCGAAGCCAACTAAACAGGTCTTGACAAAAGACCAGTTTATGGTACTATTCAAGTATGGCCAGCGTATCTATTTCTCAACTTAAAATGAATCCTTCCGCTGTCTTTTCCAGCGCAGAAGACTATCCTGTTGCCGTTCAAAAAAGGAATAAGACGACGGGCTATATTGTCAGTAAGGCAATGTTTGAAAAAATGGTCGAGTTTGTCGAAGATGCCCTGGACCGGGAAGTAATCGAGAAAACCGATTTCAGTAAAGGTACTAATTTAGATGATGTGCTGGAAGAACTTGGATTATGACGTTCTCCACGGACTTTAAGTCCGTGGTTTCTCTCCTGAGAGAGAACGATATATCAAGTTCAATTCCTCCGCGAACTGAAAATTCGCGGTTTCCTTGAAATTGCTATGAGAGTCGTCGTTTCTCCGCACGCCAAAAAGCAGCTAAAGAAACTTCCCAAAACCATTCGATTATTAGTTTCAAGAAGATTAATAGGGCTTAAAAACCCCAGCGTTATTGAATCAAAGAAACTTCAGGGTTACAAAGGTATCTTTCGAACAAGAGTTGGCAGTTACAGAATAGTTTACAGAAAGACGCCGGACCAGGTGTATATTGTTCTTGTTGCCCATAGAAAAGAAGCGTATTTGTTGACAAGAAAACTCTTAGGTTAAATCTGTATTGCTAAAGTAACAGCGAATACAAAACAAATCCGTGATCATAATCTTAAGAGTTTTGCGAGTGGATTGTAGTACTTTACGAAAGTTCCCGGATAAGTAACGGTTTTTCCTCCAAATCCTTCTTTAAATCGAGTAAATCCTTTCCATTTTTTAGTTTGCGGATAGCGTTCATCATAAATTCCTTCAAAATCAAAGATCTTGCATTTGGACGACTTTGCAAGTTTTATTGCTTCCCATGCAACAAGTGTCGGTGCAAAAAGTTTATTGCCGGTTTTTGTTGAGGCCGCGTACATGTAGTAGGCAGTCGTTCCGGTCCTCAACATTAATATGCCTCCCAGTATGACAGTTGGCCCTTCCACGTGGTTTGCATAACTGTCATTTTGTTTGAGGGCAAAGAGCAAGGTTGCATTTGGGCCGAAGGCGCGCCAGAGGGATTCGATTTCTTTCTTTTGACCGAGAAACATTCCGCGCCGGCGGGCTGAAGAGTGCCAAAGGCTGACGAAAGACTCTATATCATGTGAACTTTTGACCACCACGCCCCGCTTTTGCGCCAAGCGGATGTTATATCGCGTTTTTGGTTTCATTTCCGAAAGTAATTCTTTTTCTGATTTTGTAAGATCGATTTGAATGGTTTTAGCGGGTAAAAAGCAGGTTCTTGCTTTTGCAAAACCTGCTTTAGTAAGCAGTAAACAGTGCTCAGTGCTCAGGGGTTCAAGATACAAAGCCACAAGCTTGTTTTTTTTGGCGATTATATCCAACTCTCTAGTTGTAGGAACGAAGCTTGGTCTCTGTAGTTTGGCAACGTTCCCAAATAGAGGAATCTTTCTTACATATACACGATTCACTATTCTCGATACTCTATACACTTGTGCCACTTGCCATCCAAGCATCTCCATATACCGGGCATATTCTTTGGTCTGACGCAAGTCCGTCATCTGAATGAGGAAATCGGGAAGATCTTTGCTTTTGCCTTAAGAAGCTTCCATCTTATTTCTTCCGCCATTCGATAGATTGGGTAAAGAGCCGGATTAATAACAAAATCCCAAGTTCCTAAAAATTCAACAACTTGAGGTGCAAATCCTTCTTTGAATTTTGTAAATCCTTTTCCCTCTTCACGACCCCAAAGATCAAACTTTTTCAAGCCTAATTTTTTACCAAATTTTATTGCTTCCCACATCATTGCGTAGGAGGCCATAACTTCCCGGTGGCGATCAGCTGATGCTCCGTAAGGGTAGTAAAGAGTATCTTTCCAGACAAAAACAACCCAGGTTATTAAAATTTCATTTTTGTATTTTGCGGTTAGTAGCCGAGCAATGCCCTTAGGATGCAGGCTTTGCCACATCAAACGGTGGTATCGCTCGGTGTGTGCATAAAATCCCTGTCTTTTAGTTGTTTGATTGGTTAATTCAAGATATTTTTCAAAAGCTTCTTTTGAATTGTCTTCGGCGACTACCACACCATGTTTTTGCGCCAAGCGAATGTTATAGCGCGTCTTTGGATGCATGGCGGCTAATAATTCCTCCTCGCTTTTTGTCAAATCAATTAGGAAGGTTGTGGGAGTAAAGAACGATCTTCCCCTCCTTGCGCCATACTGGCGCAGAAGATTTTCCATTTTCACTCCTCCGCGAAGCGGAGTTCCTGCTTTTCCATTTTCCATTGCTATGTTTGGCTCGAGTTTTACGAAGATTAAATTTTCCTGTCTTCCGAACTCTTTTAAGTCCAAAAGCATTTGTTTCGTGGGCGCGGGACCTTTTAAAAACATCCCAATTTTGTAAGGGGTAAAAGGGATTTTGTGGAGGGTCAATTGGCCGCAAGGTAGTCTAACAACTTCGTTTCCAGTTCTCTTGCGGAACTCTCCCCACTCCCAAGATTGAATTGGATGACTCGTTACCATTTTTCAAAATCTTGACTTACAAAATCCTTGATGTCGTCCCATCTCCGAGAGGAGACTTCCGCAGAGTCCTCGGGCACCAGACCCTCAAGGAGGTTTTCGGGAATTTCCGAAAGAAAACGGGAAGGAAGACTTGAGCCTCTTTGACCAAAGATTAATCGGCGGCTCGCAAATGTTAGATAAAGCTTTTGTTTTGCGCGTGTTATTCCAACATAGGCAAGTCTTCTTTCTTCCTCGAGTTGCTCGCTGTCAAAGAGAGAACGGGAATGGGGGAAAAGTCCTTCTTCAAGGCCTGTGATAAAAACAACCGAGAACTCCAAGCCTTTTGCTGCGTGCGCGGTCATCAAAGTCACGGCTTCGCCGTTAGGGGTGTGGGGTGTGAGGTGAGAGGTGGATAGAACAGCACCCCTCGAGCTTTGCGCAGTTTCGATAAGAGCCACTTGTTCCAAGAACTCTGAAAATTTTGGGAATTCTGTTGCAACGGAGCGAAGCTCCTTTATATTCTCAAGACGAACTAGATCTTCTTCATTTTTTTTGTCGTAGAGCTCAAGGTAGCCTGTTTTCTGGAGAATCTCATCTAGAATTTCAAGAGTTGTCTGCTTCTCTGGTTTAAGTTTCTTCTCTACCTCTTTAAATTTTTCAAACCGTCCTTTCCCGAGTTTCTCTGCCCGTTTTTTTGAAACACTGTCCTTTGGATTTGCAAGAAGTCGGAGGTAGGAAAGGATGTCTTTTATCTCGCGCCGTTCATAAAAGCTTACACTACCGACTAAGGTATAGGGGATTCCTTCATGTAAAAACGCCTCTTCAAGAACTCGCGACTGGGCATTGGTGCGGTAGAGAATAGCCGTGTCGCTGTAATCGAATCGACTCTTCGAGCCATTGGCTAACTGGGTTATTTCATTGACTACGAATGCTGCTTCATCAAGTTCGGAGCGCGCTTGGTAAAGTTTTATTCTTTCACCTTTTGGATTTTCGGTCCAAAGAGCAAGGATCGGATGATTTTTGTTTTTACTTATAACCCCATAGGCAGCATCCAGAATATTTTGGGTTGAACGGTAGTTCCTTTTAAGGTTTATTGTTGTTAGTTCCGGGAAGTCCCTTTGAAGATAAACGATATTTCGATAATCTGCTCCTCTCCAACCATAAATGCTCTGTGAGGCATCTCCAACGACGGTTAAATTTCGGTCACGATAGCTAAGCATTTTGGTTATTTCGTACTGGGCTTTGTTGGTATCCTGCCATTCGTCGACAAGAATGTATTGAAAGCGGTTTCTGTATTTTGTGAGCACTTCCTTGTGGTTTTTAAAGAGGTTTACTACCCGAACCAAGAGATCGTCAAAATCTAGAGCGTCGTTTTTCTTGAGCAATTTCTGGTATTTGAGGTATACCTGTGCGACTTTTTTTTGCCAATCGCCGCGGGCATAACTTCCGTATTCCAAAGGAGTAACCAACTCATTTTTTGCTTGCGAAATTTCGCTCAACGCTACTTGGGGCTTGATCGAGTTTTCAAGTCCCAACTTCTGTATTACCTCTTTGATTAAATCTTTCTGGTCTCCTGTATCATAAATTACGAAATTTTTTGGAATGCCGATAAAATATCCGCTTTCGCGAAGGACGCGGGCACAGAAGGAGTGGAAGGTGCCGGCAAATGGGTAGGTGGTAGTGTGAGGTGAGAGATGAGTAGTGGGGGAAAGAAGTTTTGTTATGCGATCACGCATCTCGCCAGCTGCTTTATTCGTGAACGTCAAAAGCAGGAGATTTTCGGGCGGGACACCTTTTTCTTGAATAAGCCAGGCGGCACGCACGGTCAAGGTTCTGGTTTTCCCTGAGCCGGCACCTGCCAAAATCAACAATGGCTTGCCCCAGAACGTTGCTGCCTCTTGTTGTTCGGGATTAAGGTCGTTTAGAATGGAGGGAGCGGCCATGACCACAACCCGATTGTATCACAGCCTGCGGGCCTTCTATTTGTTTTTCCCCCGCCACAAAAAGACGACTTTGGCCCTCGCCGCAATCTTTATTTTGCTCCTTTGGGCGAGCCCTCTTTTTAAATACGTTCCCCAAGCCACCGGCATTACAAAAGGCTTTTTGGTGGGGGCAAAAAACCTGCGAGTCAGCAATGGAAATGTCAACCTTTTGGTCCTCGGCTTGGGTGGGCCAAAGAACGAACCTTCTGGCATAACCGATACAATTATTTTTTCTTCCTTGAGGGAGGACGGCAAAAATGCCCTTCTTCTTTCTCTGCCCCGGGATATTTGGATTCCGGCTTTACAGGCAAAAATTAATACTGCCTACTATTACGGGAATCGAACAGACGGGTTGGGCATGAAGTGGGCGGCTGATACTGTTTCTGAAATCCTAGGCCAGCCGGTTTCTTACACAGCTGTTATCTCGTTTGACGGGTTTGTCAAAGTTATTGATCTTTTGGGCGGAGTTGACGTCGTGGTTGAGAGAAGTTTTATTGACAAGAACTATCCAATTCCTGGCAAGGAGGAGGATAAATGTTCGGGCGACAGGGAGCTTCGTTGTCGCTATGAGACAGTTTCCTTTGAGGAGGGCCAGCGGCATTTTGACGGAAGTAAAGCTCTTAAATTTGCGCGCTCAAGGAGCGCAGAGGGCCCTGAAGGAACTGATTTCGCCCGTGCGACACGTCAACAAAAGGTCATAGTTGCTGTTAAGGAGAGGCTCCTGTCACCAGAATTTTTGCTAAATCCCACAAAGATCGACCAGATGATCAGTCTTGTTGGAAAATCTTTAGAGACCGACATTCCTGAGTCCCACATAGGAGGCTTGGCGCGTATAGCGCTAGAGGCAAGGAAGGGGGACTTACGTTCAGAAGTTGTCGGCGCAATTGGTGTTGAAGGAGCAACAGATGGGTTTTTGGAGCACCCTCCGGTTTCGCGAAAATACGGCAAGCAATGGGTGTTGACCCCACGGGTTGATCGTTGGGAACCCCTCCAGGGGTGGGTTATCTGCCTTCTCAGAGGTGACGCGTGCCCCATCGGGGATTTTACGAAAGAGATAAACGATCAGTATAACCCTGCCGCGCTCTGATTGGACGATTCCCACTAGAATGCCCACTGGCCTCCTGCAAACAGCAAAGTGAGATAGAGGAGAAGGCTGATAGACATAGCGAGCCAGATTGCTTGGAACAGGTGCCTTTTGGTAATTATTGCTAGAAGTACGAAGACCGGAGGTATGGAAAGCAGATAGCGCAGAGTGCTTAATATAAAGCTTGTCGAGGAAAAAAGAAGGATGCTCAGGAGATAATAGATTGCCCAGGAGCGGGGCAATTTCAAAAAGGCAATTGGTAAAAGGATCCAGGCGAAAGTTAAAGACAAAGCCTCTGCCCAGCCTATCATAACAGTGTAGTAGTTAAGTTCTCCGGACAATGCCCGCTGCCATGTTTCATAGAGGCCAATCGGCGGAAGGGTAAATTGCTTATACCAGTGGCTAGATAGTATTTTCTGGAATGCAAAATAATCAGCATAGATGATTTTATTCATATATAGGTAAATTACAACCGCCGCGAGTGTTGGCAGCAAGAGAGTAAACGCAAGATGAACCGATTTCCCTTTTTTGTCCATAAGCCAGCCAAAGAGTATTGATGGAGCAAGTAGTAATCCAAAAGGCCGGGTAAAAGCCGCAAGGCCCGCGGAGACCCCAGCTGTTAGCCAATCTTTTCTCGAGGCGCTATAGAATGAGAGAGCGGCAGTGAAAAAGAAAAGAGATTCAGAATAGGGAGCCATAAAGAAATAAGATGTGGGGAACGTAGCCAAAAAGACAATAGTTCTTCTGGCGACAACTTCTGAAAAATATTTTTTAACAACTTCATAGAGTACAAAGCAGCCAAGACAGAAGAATACAAGAGAGAGAATGATAGCAGACCAAAATATGTTCTTGAAAACAAGAGACGCCAATTTTACAAGCAGTGGATAGAGCGGCATAAAGACGATAAAGTTTGCCTCATCGCCTTGGTTTGTATAACCACTCTTTGCGATATAGAGGTAGTGAGGGGCGTCCCGGCGGTTCCAGGAATTTTCTGTAAATTCCCAAAATGAAAAGTTGTTTCCTAGCAAGAGCCAGGGTATTAAAAGGAGCACCATTCTTGTTAGAATCAAGAAAGCAAGAATTTTTAAAAAGGGATGCATTAAATAACTTACCAGCCAAGCTTTATTCCCCACCATATTCCCCAATAATTTATCAAGACTGACCATATAAATAAAAGCAAATGGATTTTCGTAATCTTTCTTATGGCGATTGCAAGAAGAAGGATTAAAAACGGCATGAAGTCGAGTGCAAACCGATAACCAAACTGTACCCACCCTTGTGTAAAGTGTAAAAAGTTGGGCAAAGCAATCAAACCGATTGCAAGCCATATTGAGCGTACGAGCGCAAGTTTTAATGGGGCCCGCTTGACAAATAGGAGGAGAGGAGAAGTCAAAAGAATACTCATCCCGTACGGAGATGGGCGAAGATAAGGAGGCTGGGGGAGGAAATCAGGGGGCATAAAAAATAGAGTGGCAAGGTGAAGAGGAATATTTCTTAAATCCAAAAGGGCAAAGTGCGGGAAGCCCTCGGGGACAAACTTTCTATAAAAGCTGTAGATTGGCCCCAGGCTTATGTGGTATTTGTAAGCAACTTCATAGCCGGTTTCAAAAATATTGCCAAAACGAACCCAGTTGTAAACAAGTTGAAGCGCAATGAATAGGCCTACTCCCAAAATAAAGGGTAAATATTTTTTGGGTTTTGTGAGCCTAACAAAGAACGGCACCGCAAGGATAATTGGGTGGCGCGATAAGGCGGCTGCCCCAAAAGCAAGACTCGAGAAAAAAGACTTTTTGTTAAAGAAAAGGATTAGGGCTAGGATAAGGAAAAAGACGGCAACTATGTGCGCAAAGTACCAGACTGTTCCTATAACAGCTGCATACCAGTGGACTGTTCCAAAAGCGAAAAATAGCGCGAGAAAGGTTGACAAAGACCTCGATATTCCAAATTTCCTAAGAAGTATGAACATCAAAGAAGTATTCACCGCGCCCAAAATCATTGAGATAAGAGGTTGGGAGGTGGTAAGACCAAAGATTGCAACAACGGGCAGAAGGACGATAGCCGGAATAGGCGGGAATGGTATGAAAGTCTTGCCTTCTTTGTTTACTACATCGTGGTAATATTGCGGCAAAGTTGGAAGATCGACTCGTCCTGAAAGAAAGGAGTTGGCAAGATGTACATAATGGTTGTACCATTCGCGTGGCGCGGGGTTACTTGCACGGTATACTATAAATGTGAATAAAAACAAAAGTATGGCGACTTGGGGCGTTTTAAGTTTTTGGAAGAAGTGCAGCATAAACTGATTCTATGATAAAGCCTGTCGGGTCTTTGAGCTACATTTGGTTGCTTTTGGGATCTGCGTTTATTCTTCGCGTTTTACTTGCGCCTTTTGGGACACTTCTTCTTGATCATAATACTTTTGTTGCCTGGAGCACTAACCTTGCACAAAATGGATTTGCCCATTTTTATGATTCCTGGTCGGATTATCTTCCTGGCTACCTCTATATTCTTTATCTTTTGGGGAAAATTAACGCAGGACTGTCCGGGGTTGACACAACAATCCTTTTTAAACTTCCAGCGATTTTGGCAGATGTTGCAACAGGATTTTTAATTTACAAAGCCACATTTAAAATATTAAAGAAGGAAAAACTTGCCCTAATTTCCTCTGCAATCTATCTTTTCAATCCGGCAGTTTTCGCCAACTCTTCGCTTTGGGGTCAGGTTGATGGGGTTGTGGCGTTATTGACAGTTGCAGCTTTATTTTTTGCAAGGGGAAAACCAATTCTAGCAGCAGTTTCGCTCGGGGTGGGCACACTTGTCAAACTGCAAGCTATTTTTATTGCTCCAATAATTTTCCTTTTGTGGCTTAATAAATCTGGGGTACATAAGACAGCAGGTTATATTCTTGTCGCTGGCTTGGTTTTTCTTTTTGGGTTTATTCCGTTTGCTTCGGAGCGTCCCCTCCTTCCATTTGTTTTTGAAAGACTCCAGACTGTCGTTTCTCAATATCCTTATACCAGCGTTAATGCTTTTAACCTTTGGGCCTTTGGAGGAAGATCTTGGCAGCCTGACACAATAGGCTTTGTAGCACCACGGGAGGCGGGTATTCTACTTTTTATGGCTTTTGTTTTACTTGGCCTGGGGATATTGTTAAACAGAAAAAGGCAAAAAACTTTTGCCGTAGCAGCACTAATTTTTGTCGCCTCGTTTCTTTTTCTGACCCGCATGCATGAGCGACATCTTCTGTTTTCACTTGCGCCGCTTTCGATTGCGAGCGTTATGTTTCCACCCCTTTTTATTCCCTATGTCTTGCTCTCTTTAACTTATCTTTTCAATCTTTACTTTTCTTATATTTGGATCACTCAAGATTTTAGGATGGTCTTTCCAGATTGGCTGGTTAATTTGTTCGTTTTACTAAACTTTGCGTCATTGGGGATGATTGTTATATCGTTACTGCGGCCAAAATGGTTAAGCCTACCGCAACTCTCGGGGCCAACATTCAAATTTAATGCAAAAACAATTCTTCTTGCAATTATTGCCTTCTCGTTCCTTACGCGAGTTTTCGAACTTTCGCGCCCCGAGACCTTTTATTTTGATGAGGTTTATCATGCCTTTACTGCAAAGGAACTTTTGAACGGAAACTCTCAGGCTTGGGAATATTGGGCAACTCCTCCCCAAGGCTTTGCTTATGAGTGGACTCATCCGCCTCTTGGTAAGCTCATTATGGCGGGCGGTATGTTCGTTTTCGGCCCCAACCCCTTGGGCTGGCGGTTGCCCGGAGTAATTTTTGGAGTTGCGGCGGTCTTTCTTATTTATCTTCTAGGAAAACACCTTTTTAAAAAGGAGTCGCCAGCCTTACTGGCCGCTGCTCTTTTTGCGCTCGATGGACTACCTTTAATTATGTCTCGCATTGGCATGAACGATATTTATTTTTTGGCATTTGCGCTTTTGACCACACTTCTTTTTTTGAAGGAGAGATACTTTTGGTCAGCGGTCGCCCTGGGGGCAGCGCTGGCGACTAAATGGACAGCCTTTTATCTTTTAATAATCTTGTTTGTTGCTTGGCTTATCTTTAAAAGAAATGTAAATATCAAATATCTTTGGTTTCTTTTACTGCCGCCTTTGGTATATCTTCTTTCTTATACCCCGTTTTTTACAAGCGGGCACACGCTGTCTCAGTGGTGGGTAACACAGCAGCAAATATGGTGGTACCACACAGGTCTTGCGGCCATGCATTCGTATTCCTCGCCTTGGTGGTCTTGGCCTCTTAACGCTCGTCCTGTTTGGCTTTTTACTGAAAGCATAGGCCAAGATGTTGCAAATATTTATGCTCTGGGCAATCCCGCTATTTTTTGGGGAGGGCTGCTCGCGGTTTTGGGTGCGATAGCATCACTCCTCAAGAGAAGAAACAAGACACTCGCGCTTTTACTGGTAGGATATTTTGTATTTTTCCTGCCCTGGGCTCTTTCCCCCAGAATTATGTTTCTTTATCACTACCTCCCATCAGTACCGTTTATGGCTTTGCTTCTCGGGTGGTTCTTAAATAAATTCTGGAATTCGAAACCCTGGGCAGTTTCTGTTTTTTTACTTTTTACTTTTTCAGTCTTCCTTTTCTTCTATCCTCATTGGACCGCTATTCCGGTACCAAAAGAATGGGATAGTCTCTACTACTGGTTTTCGACATGGAGATAGGGTAGGAAGTTAGATGTGGGAAGTGAGACTTAAAGATTAAAAAACAAGGGCAAGGCCCAAAAGAAGGAGAAGGATTCCTCCAATGCCCACAGCAATTGTCGGAGTATTAACCCCGGAAACCGGAAGGGCGCTTGGTGTTGCTGTTGCGGTTGTAGTTGTCTTGGTTGGAGCAACTGCAACCGTTCCGGTTACGGTCGTAAAACCCTCAGCCGCTCCGGTTAGTGTTCCTCCAGATGGCTTTGCCGAAATCTCGTTTGAGTAGTTGCCCGGCATACAGCCATTCACAGCAGCGATTCTGAAGTAGTAAGTTTTACCACCAGAAAGACTCTTAACTATGTAACTTGTTGTATCCTTGTTGCCGATATCTGGGCTACCAAACTCATCTTTGCCCGGAGATGTACCATACACAACAAAATAGTGAGTAACAGGATCGGCTGCTTTGGTCCAGCGAAGAGTAACTTGGTTAGTAGCAGCAGTTGCGCTTGTTATTGTTGGCGTCCCTGGCTTTGTTTGCCCACAAGTTGGGGCAGAGGCGGGAGAAAGAGGACTTGTTGCGCTCGTGGTTGTTGTAGTTGTAGTGGTTGTTCCACCAGCAGGGGCTGGCGAAGGTGACGGAGAAGGCGAAGGACTCGGGCTGGGCGACGGCGTCGTTGTTGTAGTTGTAGTGGTTGTGGTCGACGGAGCTGCTGTGGGAGCAGCCGTAGGCGCCGCCGGCGCTCCTGGAATTAAACTAAAAGTTGGAAGAGAGAAGTAGGAACCCCAGGGAATCTCTTCTGCTGGCGCTTGTTTTGGCGCAGTTGGGGCAACTGGACTCGGCTGCGAGAGTTTCCAGGCAGTGAATATCGCAACGACCGCAAGAACTACGGTTCCCAGAATTATTAACAAGGACTTTTTGTCTCGAAAAATTTGCATATTTTTAGAATGCGCAGCGTGCTTTAATTGTTACGGATCCAACGTTCCCGAGCCTTATGTCTCTATAAAGTGCCATGCTGCCACCAGCGAGAGTCGCTTTAGATCGGACTGCGCAGTCGCTGCCCTCGCAGATTTCTGCCTTGGTTGCCTTGCTGTCATCCGAAGTTTTAACAACGAACCTTACAAGGTCGCCTGCCTTAAACTTGTTGTCTTTGTTGGTAACTGCGGCTCCGGTAAACGGATATTCATAGACATCAATTGAGGCGACTTGGCAAGCGCCAGCGGCCGTGGGAGGTGGGGTAGTTGCGGCCCCGACTGGCGACTTACTAAAGCTACAGGAAAAACCACTCTCGCATGTTCCATTTGATGTGTCACAAGGATACTGTTGTCCGTTCTGGACACACTGCGAGGAGCTGCCACAGCAACTTTGTACCCCTGAGTTTAGTCGACATTTTCCATCCCGGCAGGTTAGATTTGCTCCACACTCAGTTTGGTCTTTGCAATCACCCAACGTGCTCACACTTACCGAGGCCTTAAGACAACGCTGACTTCCTTTACTGTCAGCGCGGCATTGGAGACTTGAATCTTCGCAGGTTGGGCCGTTGCATGCGCTTCCCCAACCGACTTTGATTGCTCCGGCGGCTGTGCCTGTTACAGGGCTTTTATCAAAGCTACAGGAAAAACCACTCTCGCATGTTCCATTTGATGTGTCACACGGGTATTGTTTGCCGTCTTTTGTACACTGTGAAGAATTTCCACAACAATCCTGTGTCCCAGAATTAATTCGGCATTTGCCATCCCTGCATGTCAGATTATTTCCACACTCGGTTTGGTCCTTGCACTCGCTCAATGTCCCAATACTACCCGAAGCTTTAAGACAGGTTTGTAAGCCCTGTGAGTCATTTCGACATGTCAAACCCTGCCCGGTTTCACAAGCGGGACCGTTGCAACGACTCCCCCAGCCAACAGTTGCAGAAGTTGTTTGTGTAGTTGTAGCTCCTGGTGCGGCAGCAGCGGTGGGACAGAGCACTGCTTCCCTTGCGGCACGCTTTTCCGTTGCTCGGTCTTTTTCGGCTTGAGTTGCGCAGTTTACTACACAGTTGTTTTCTCTTTGCCATTCCGCATCAGCTTGGGCAGTGGGACACGCTTCGGCTGCCCTTTCTCTTATTTCTTGTTGCCTCCCCACAAGAATTATCCCTGCCGGGATTGAGACGACGAGTAGGACAAGACCGATTATTGAGGCAATAATCTTTGCTTTAGGTCCCGACGATGGTGGGGTAATTACCGGCGGAAGTCCGCTTGTTTCGCCGGAGGGCAGGCCAGTTTCTTCGGCAGGCGGGCCCGTCTCACCTGGTTGTTCTCCACCAGCTGGCGGAGTTGTTGGCACGTCAGCTCCCGGTGTCTCGGCCGGTGGTGTTGGTGGGCCGGGCTCACCGACTGGTGGCACAAATGGGCTAGGAGGTTCTGGCATCGGTGGCAGGGGTGCATCAGGCGGTCCGCCAAATGGCGAAGCGGGTGGCGTGTCTGACACTAGAGGTTGATCTGTCGGCGGAGGAGTTGGAGGGTCAGCCGGAGGGGGGATAATTCCAGAGGGATCAGTTGGATTTAAGACAGGATTTTTTGGATCATCCATTGGCAGGATAAAGTAATTTAATCAAACAATTTTGCTTTTGGCAAGAAAAGACCGATAAGGACAAAAGCTACACCCATTATGAAAAGGAATAATGTTACTGTCAAGTTTCCCGAAACGGGGAGGCTAGGGGAAGCCGCTGGTGTTGATACCGGTGTCGGGGACGGTTTGGGAGAGGCAGTAGGTGTTGCCGTGGCAGCTGGCGCACCCACAGCTTGGGCCAAGACTGTGAAAGAACTTACGAGCTTTTTAGTTCCTCCTGTTTCGTCTTTCCAAGAAAGTGTGAGTGTATGCACTCCGGCCGTTAAATCTTCCGGAGGAGTCCAGGTCCAAGTTCCAGCTTTTCCAATTGTAAGGGTTGTTGAGTATGAAGTGGTGGACTCAAGCAGGATTGAAACAACAGTCCCCGGTGTCCCGGTTCCGCTAAATTGAGGCCTTAATTTATTAACTGATTCTTTATCTTTAGGACTTGTTAGAGTTACAGTAACCTTACCAGCAGGTGTAGTTATTTGCTCTGTTGAAAAACCTGACGAGGGTGGGGTTTGAACTTCCGGGAGGATGATATCGGATGTCGGCACACCTCCTGAGTCAACGGGTTTTATATCGGTGAAATCATGGCTCTTGCCGATTGTTATAGGAGGTACGGGTTTTGCACTCCCAGCTAGGATCCGGGCGAGCCCTGCCTGTCCGGCTCCCAAAAAAGCAGAAATATCAAGGATTGTTGTTTGTTTATTGTAAGAAGCATAAGAGGAGAGGCTAATGTTTCTTGTTGTTGATAAAGACACGCTCCAAGAACCTTGACTGTCAGTTAGCGCTGATACTCCCGAGGCACCCGGGAACGCAATATAGACTACGGCCCCGCTTGCTGGAGTTTCAGCAGAGGTTTTGACAGTACCAAAAATAACGTCGCTTGCGATAGGGGCACCAATGTCTCGCGCTGTTTGGGTTTTATAAAGCTCTCCATTATTATCAAAAACGTTTTTCCCAGAACCAACTTTAAAAAAGTAGGTTGTGTTTGGCGTAAGATTCTCAACGGTTACATGATGGACGGTAATCGGTTGCTGTGCAGCTCCCTTTTGGTTTGCAACATTTCCCAAAGAGGAGGATTTTCCCCAAGAGACAAAACCAACGGTCGGTTTATCGGTTAACCAAGAGACGGTAAAACTTCCCGGGGAGATGTTGGTTATTCTTACATCTTGCGGCGCTTCTTGGGGAGAAGCTGCAAGCCTAAAGATTGTGTTCTTTTGAGTCAGGAAAACTCCGGCAACAATCCCAAAGATGAGGAGAATAAGACCAGCGATTGTTGGCAGCTTATGCTGTTTCATTGTATGGGGCCTCCCTGGGGCAGTGGGGCAAAGAAGCGCCGCGCTTCCATATTATCAAGAATGGTCTTGTTTAAGGAAGGGGTAAGTGGAGCAAGGACTTCTTCGGAGATTGCAACAATTCCGGGTTTATTAAACGCTTGATAAATTTCAAAACCAACCCAAGTAAGAATTGTTATTGTAGTTAACACTGCAAATACGGTTATATTAGATTTTTTCTTAGGTTTCACTCTTTTCCCTCCCCTTTGTAGTAATACGCTTTTCCGGTTATTGCAAGGACAAGTTGACCACTCAATTTCCCTTTGCCTTGGCTAAACGAGATCGTCTCGACTTTAACTGGCCGCCTTAAGTTTTCAGTATCCGAGAGTAGCGAAATGAGGGAATCATAATTTCCCGCAACTGAGAAGGCAACTTTCACATTGTTTGTCTCTTTGGGGCCCAAAAGAGTCGCGTCCTCAACGCTGAGCGAAAGAAGGGTTGTGTTGTAGTTTGCCGCGAGGCTCTCAAGTTGTTGCAGAAGCTCTGCGGGCTTTGGATTTGTTGGAAGAGTTTGATCAAGCAGAATTAGCCTTCCTTCCTCACTCCTCCAGGCATTTTGTGCGGTCCCCAGATCCTTAAGTTTTTGTTCAAGCTTAGAAGCAATCTCTCTTTGCGCTTTTATGTTGGCAAAAAGTTCCCCTATTGTTTTTGCGGTTGGTCTTATTGCAAAGACTGCAAAAAACGAGATCGTAAGAAGGGTTAGCAAAAGCTCAAGACTTGCGCGAACGGCAGGGCGCGCAGAATAGGATTCCCTAAGCCACTTAAAGTAGCGAGTATATCTTGCATACTGTTCGCGATAGTTAATTGCTGCTGCCATTTTTACTTCTTGAAAGACCCTTCGATTAAGAAATTCAAAGTTGCCCCCCCCACCCCTATTGTTATGTCCTTAATTGTCGTATCAGCAAACTTTTGAGAGGTATTCAGTGCTTTTACAAAACCCGAAAGCCCCCCTTCGGAAAGAGCAATGCCGGAAAGCTCAAACCCCCCCTCTGTTAATGAGATGGTTACCAAGGATACGTCGGCAGGGAGAAGGCGGGCGACGTCTTGTACAGTCTCCGCGATCCCCTGTTTATTTGCGGGAGAAGCTTCGCTTGTGGTCAACTTTTCAAATTCGCTAATTCTACTTTGGGCTAACCGAAATTGGGCTTCAAATGAAGATTGAGTTTTGACTTGCACCTCACGCGAAGCGTTCTGTTCATTAAGGTCGACAAGCTCTCTATCTAACCAAAAGCGGGAAAGAAACGCCAAAATTACTAGAAGCTCTGTGACGACGACAACAGCCCTGCCTGCTGAAAGAGCCCAGCTGACTATTTTCCCAAAGGGGGTATTTTCAAACCCCTCGGGGACTGCTAAATTGATTTTCTTTTGGGCAGCCATAATGGCCTATGTTCTGGGCCATATTAGCATATGAAAAGGGGAAGAAGAAGGTGTCTACTTTTTTACTTTTCCGGAGCGTTTTCTTGGGGTCGTTGACTTTCTCGGTAAGATTTTTGCCAACCTGCTTTTTATCCGTGCAGCCTTGTTTTTATGAATTACTTTTTTGGTCACCGCGCGATCAAGAGCGGCTACTGCTTTTTTGAAAGCTTCGGACGTCGGCTTTGTCCGGAAGTTTTTGACCGCACCCTTATAGCCTTTTTGGACACGCGCGTTCAAGATTCCCCGCTTTTTGGCTTGTTTTAAAATCTTTTTTGCTGATTTTGTTACAGGCATATTTCCTCTTGTTCTCCTCAACGCACGCAATTATACTAAGAAGCCATAAAGGGCGCAATGGCAAAAAATATATTTCACGGTGGCAAAGAGTTACTTTATAGCAAACAGGCGAATATTTTATCAGCAGCAGCTGTTATTATGGTTATGGTTTTGGCTTCTCGCCTGTTGGGTTTAGTAAGAAACCGCACCTTTGTTCATTTTTTTCCACCCGAGAAGCTTGATAGTTTTTTAGCAGCATTCCAACTTCCGGATTTGATTTTTGAGGTCCTTGTTCTTGGTGCAATGTCCTCTGCCTTTATCCCAGTTTTTAGCTCCTATATTTCCCGTGAGAAGAAAAAGGAGGCGTGGTATCTTGCCGGTCTCACCTTAAATGTTTTGCTCTTGTTTTTCCTCGTTGTCTCTATCTTTATCTTTATCTTTGCGCCCCAGATTTATACCGTAGTTGCGCAAGGGTTTTCGAGCGAGCAAATCGCCCAGACAGTTTCTTTTACGAGGATTCTTCTTTTAGCTCAGATGTTTTTTGCCGCAAGTTATGTTCTAACCGCGACCCTTGAATCAAACCAGCGCTTTTTTGCTCCAGCAGTTGCACCGCTTTTCTACAACCTCGGGATAATCTTCGCAACGATTCTTTTTGCCCCACAAATTGGGCTTTTGGCACCTGTCTTTGGAGCTGTTTTAGGAAGTGCACTTCATCTTTTGATTCAGCTCCCCTTAGCGTTATCGCTTGGTTTTCGCCCTGTCTTTTCTCTGGATTTTAAAGACAAGGCGCTCCTTTCGGTTGCAAAGCTTGCGCTACCCAGAATTCTCGAGCTTTCCTTTTTCCAAATCAAACGTCTTGCGGATCTTTTTATGGCCTCGTTAATTGCGGGAGGGTTGACCTACTTTAAATTTGCAGAATCTCTTTCGGCCCTTCCGGTTGGATTATTCGGCCTTTCTATTGCAAAGGCGTCTCTTCCCCAGCTGTCTCACCAGGTAGCAACAAGTCAAATGAAAAGTTTCAAAGAAACTTTCGCCTCCTCTTTTAAAGAGATACTATTTTTGATTGTCCCAGCAGCTGTTCTTTTGGCCGTTCTTCGTATTCCTTTTGTCAGGCTTGCCTTTGGTGCTCGGCAGTTTGAGTGGCAAGACACTGTCCAGACGGGATATGCGCTCTCGGCTTTTGCACTGGGGACCTTTGCATATTCACTTTCTCTTTTAATTTCTCGCGCGTTTTACGCCCTCCAAGATACCGGAACTCCTGTTAAGGTTTCATTGTTTAAGATTTTGCTGAATGTTGTCTTAGGATTAGTTTTGGTTTTGGGATTGGGTCTCCCCATTTGGGGTTTAGCTTTTTCTTACGCCCTAGCGGGGATTGCTGAGAACATTGCGCTCTTTGCCCTTTTGCGGCGAAAGATTGGAGGGTTTTCGGGCTTTGGGCTAGGGACTGCTTTTATCAAGATAACTTTTGCAGCAAGCCTCTCTGGGGGTGTAATGTTTTTTCTTCTTAGAATTTTAGACCGTTCTGCATGGGACAAAAAGCTTTCGTTTTTAGGCAAACTTGGCCTTGCTCTTCCTACAACCTTTGATAAGTTTGTTTTGGACACCCGCTACACGGTTAACCTTATTGTCCTGACAGCCGTTGTTGCTTTTTTGGGCTTGGCAACTTATGCATTTTTAGTATGGTTGCTGCGAGTTCCGGAATTGGGGATTGTGACCCGAGCTTTGCAGCGTCTCTTAAGGGTTAGATTTGCAGGGGTCAGGCCAGCTGTAAAAGAAGGCGAACCCGTAAGCCCGCCATATACGAATGGAACTTCTTAAGGAGGGCTTGACAACCACTTAGCACTCGTGGTTTAATACTGCTAACGTGGACGATTTGACTCCAAGACAGATACAAATTTTGAAGAGTATTGTTGAAGAATATACCCAGACTGCAGAGGCTGTAGGCTCTGATGTTTTGGAGAAGAAATATAGCCTCGGAGTCTCTCCGGCAACGATAAGAAATGAGATGGCCGCATTAACTGCCGGGGGGTACCTCAAGCAACCCCATACCTCAGCAGGCAGAATTCCTACTCCTAAAGCAATAAAACTTTATGTTGATCAGCTCATGGATGAAAAAAAACTTTCTGTGACTGAGGAGGTTGCTGCAAAAGAGCGGGTTCTCTCTGCCCGAGATGACTTTGACAAGATGATGCATGAGGCAACAAGGGCCCTTGCCCAAGCAACCCACTCGCTTGCCGCCGCAGCTTTGGAAAGCGGAGATACCTGGCATGCCGGCTACTCGAATATCCTTGATACGCCGGAGTTTTACAATATTGATGTAACAAGCCATGTTCTTTCGCTTCTTGAAGAGGCAAAGAGGCTCCAGGAGGTCTTTTGTCAAAATGCACATTGGGACGAACCTTTTGAGATTTTGTTCGGAGAGGAGCTTGGCTGGCCGCATTTTGAGCCTGTGGGAATGGTGACATCGCACTTTACCAGTCCCTACGGGCGTGGCACCCTTGGAGTGATTGGTCCCGTGAGATTTAATTATTCTGCGATTATTCCGACGGTTAGGTATTTTGGAGATTTAATCTCTGAGGCAAGCGCAAAATGGCAAGAGAAGTAAAAAAGGGAAAGAGAGATCTTGAACTGCAACTTGCAAGAGCGCTTGCAGATTATGATAATTTAGTTAAGCGCGCGAGCAAAGAGCGAGAAGAGGTGGTTCTCCGGGCAACAAAAGGATTTGTTGAGGATTTGTTGCCGGTTGTAGACTCATTAGAACGCGCCCAGGAGCACCTCAAAGACAAGGGTTTTGAGATGGCTCTTTCGAGCTTGGGCCAGGTCTTAAGAAACCACGGAGTTGAGGAGATTGCGGTTTCGACTGGGAACAAGTTTGATGCGGGGATTCACGAGGCCGGAGCTGTTGTTAATGGCGGAAAAGATGGGACAATAGCTGGTGTTCTGGCAAAGGGTTATAGATGGAAGGATGGAACGGTTTTACGACCGGTTAAGGTCCAAGTTTATGGCGAAAAACCAGAGAAAGAAGATGAGATAGAGAGAGAACTAGAGAGAGGAGATTACGCATAATGTCTAAAATAATCGGAATAGATTTAGGAACGACAAACTCTGTTGTTGCGGTTATGGAGGGGGGTCAACCCAAAGTTATCCCTGCTTCCGATACTGGCCGCAACATTACTCCATCTGTTGTTGAACCGACAAAAAACCTCATTGGGGATGTTGCCAAGCGTCAGATGATTCTTAACTCCAAGAATACTGTTTATTCGGTTAAACGCCTGATGGGTCGGAGATTTGAGGATGCTGAGGTTAAGAAAACAATGGGGATGGTTCCCTATGAGATAAAAAGTGGCAAAAACGGAATGGCAACCGTTGTTGTTGAAGGCAAGGAATACACGCCGCAAGAAATCTCAGCTTATATTCTTCGGAAACTCAAGAAAGACGCCGAGGAGTATCTTGGCGAGAAGGCTGAACAAGCTGTTATTACGGTTCCTGCATATTTTGATGACAATCAGCGCTCCGCAACCAAGCAGGCAGGAGAAATTGCTGGGCTTAAAGTTGAGAGGATCATTAACGAGCCAACAGCCGCAGCTTTGGCGTATGGATTGGACAAAAAGAACGCACATACGATAGCAGTTTATGACCTTGGAGGAGGAACCTTCGACATCTCAATTCTTGAGCTTGGCGAGGGAGTCTTTGAGGTTAAGGCAACAAACGGAGATACTCATCTTGGAGGAGACGACTTTGATCAGGTTATCGTTGATTTTATTGCTGAGGAGTTTAAAAAAGAGCACGGGGTGGATCTTCGAGCGGACGTACAGGCACTTCAGCGTCTACGAGACGCGGCAGAGAAAGCAAAAATAGAACTTTCGGCTTCAGCCGAGACTGAAATTAACCAGCCGTACATAACTCAACACAACGGCCAACCTCTTCATCTGACGCTCAAGATGTCTCGAGCAAAGCTTGAGGCCCTAGTTGGCGATTTGATTAAGAAAACAATGGGGCCGGTTGAGGCTTGTCTTAAGGATGCCAAAATTACTCCCAAAGATGTCGACGAGGTGGTTTTAGTTGGGGGAATGACCCGGATGCCCAAAGTTCAGGAGGTTGTCCGCGAGTTCTTTGGCAAAGAGCCACACAAAGGAGTTAACCCCGACGAGGTTGTTGCGGTTGGTGCGGCAATCCAAGGCGGAGTTTTGGGAGGCGAGGTAAAAGACATTCTTCTTCTTGACGTCACTCCTCTAACACTTTCTATTGAGACTCTCGGGAGTGTCGCAACCCCGATGATTGAGAGGAATACGACAGTTCCTACATCGAAAACTCAAATTTTCTCAACAGCTGCGGATAGCCAAACCCAGGTTGAAATAAACGTTTTGCAGGGTGAGCGGCCAATGGCCCAAGATAATAAATCTCTTGGAAAGTTTATCCTTGACGGAATTCCCCCTGCCCCCAGGGGTGTTCCTCAAGTTGAAGTAACCTTCGACCTGGACGCAAACGGAATTTTGGGAGTTACCGCAAAAGACAAGGCGACTAACAAAGAGCAGTCAATCAAAATTACCGGTGCGGTTGGACTTTCTAAAGAAGAGGTTGCGAAAGCTCAAGAAGAGGCGGAAAAGCATGCGACCGAGGATAAGGCGAAAAAGGAGGGGGTTGAGGTAAGAAACCAAGCAGACGCGCTTGTCTTTACCGCTGAGAAGGCCCTAAAAGATGCGGGAGAGAAAGCTCCGTCAGAGGCAAAGGAGAAAGTTGAAGCAGAAATTAAGAATGTAAAAGAAGTTCTTGGGAAGGAAGGTGCAACCAAAGAGGAGATAGAAGAAGCGTCAAAGAAACTTTCCGAGGTTTTACAGACTGTGGGGGCAGCGATGTATCAAGGTCAACAGCAAGCCCAGCCAGAGGCTGATCGTCCCGTGGACGAAGTAGAAAAAAAGACCGAGGAGAAGAGTGAGGAGTCGAAAAAGGGAGAAAAAGCCAAAGGCGAACCCTCCGAAGGAGTGGAGGAGGGAGAGGTTGTTAGTTAGTGATAGTGATAAGCAAAGCTTGACTGCGTATAGGGGAATAGTGATGGTCGAGCCTCGGGGACGGGGCTTTTTTAATATAATAAAGCTATGGCGACGACGAAAGATTATTACGAAGTTTTAGGAGTAGCCAAAAACGCTTCGGAAGCAGATTTAAAAAAGGCTTATCGGAAGCTTGCCTTAGAGTGGCATCCGGATAAAAACAAAAGCCCCGAGGCTGAGAAGAAATTTAAAGAGATAAACGAAGCGTACGAGGTCTTGTCGGATAAGAATAAGAGGCAGGCCTATGACCAATTCGGACACGCAGCCTTTACTCCCGGCGGCCAACCACCTCCAGGCGCTTGGCCATTCGGAGGTTTTGGAGGATTCCCCAGCGGCCAGGGAACGCGGACATATCGCCAAGGACCTTTCACTTTTACTTATACAACCTACGGTGGCGGTGGGGACGGGTCGCCTTTTGCGAGCTTCGATTTTGGCGACCCATTTGAGATATTTGAGCAGTTTTTTGGCGGAGCTTCTCCTTTTGGCCGAGCAGCTCACAGAGAACATGCTTCTTTGACAATCGACTTTCTGGATGCCTACAAAGGGGTTGAGAAAGAGGTTGTGGTCGGGGGCAGGCGAAGGAAGATAAAAATTCCTCCTGGGGTTGACGATGGCTCGAGGATTAGGTTTTCGGACTTTTTTGTGACAGTCAACGTTCGGCCGCACAGAATTTTCCAAAGGTCAGACAGCGATATTTTTGTTGACGTACAAGTTCCCTTAACGCTTGCGGTTTCGGGCGGAACGATTGAAATTCCGACTCTGGATGGAGAAACCAAAATAAGAATTAGGCCCGGTACCCAGCCCGGGACAACAATCCGTCTTTCGGGCCGGGGAATGCCCCGCTTACAACATCGTGGTCGAGGTGACTTTTACATTCGTCTTCACATCGACATTCCTGCTTACAAAGATTTAACTTCTGAACAAAAGAGAGCCTTCGAAGAGCTTCAGAAGAAAAGGTGACTTCTTTTCCGCATTGACTTTGTGAGGGTGCAAGGATACAATAAGGCGACCTAAGGATTTGGATTGACGCGGTGGGACGATAAGCCCGCCGTTTTTGTTAAAATGGCAGCTTTAGCTCGAACAGAATTTTCGTCAGCTTTAAACGCAATCGCGAACGAGCGAGGGTTGGACCCCTCTATAATCCTGGACACCATAAAACAGGCAATTGTTGCGGCCTATAAAAGGGATGCAAGGGAGCGTGGGGAAATTGGGGAGGATGAGGAAGGCGTGTTTTTCGATGCGTCCATTGACCCCGAGTCGGGCGAGGCAAGAATTTTTACTTGGAAAGAGGGAGAAGAGGATAAGAAAGTGGATATTACACCTCCTGGTTTTGGTAGAATTGCTGCCCAAACAGCAAAGCAAGTTATGGTTCAGAAGATCCGTGAGGCTGAAAAATCCGCAGTGATGTCTCAATACAAAGGACGGGTTGGAAGTCTTATTTCGGGAATTGTCCTTCGTTTTGACGGACCAAATGTTAGAGTTGATTTGGGGCGAGCTGAGGGGATTATGCCTCCCCAGGAGCGTATCCCAAACGAACGCCTAAGCTTAAATCAACGCTTAACATTCTTACTCAAAGAGATTGTTGAGGGAGAACGCGGGCCAGAGATAATTCTTTCCCGTGCTGACCCCGAGATTGTTAAGAAACTTTTTGCAAGAGAGGTTCCGGAGATTGGCTCGGGCAGTGTCGAAATCCGGGCAATTGCCCGGGAGGCAGGCAGCCGCACTAAGGTTGCGGTTTTCTCAACACAATCTGGGGTTGACCCAGTGGGCTCGTGCGTCGGGCAAAAGGGCGTTCGCGTTCAAGCTGTTATTACCGAACTTAATGGGGAGAAGATAGATGTAATACCTTGGACAGAGGACCTTTCGGAGCTTGTCATCTCATCTCTCGCTCCAGCTTCTGGTGCAAGCGTTGTCCTGGATGAAGAAAATAAATCTGCCAAAGTCACAATTCCTGAAGATCAGCTCTCTTTGGCAATTGGCAAAGGAGGTCAAAATGTTCAACTGGCTTCAAAGCTTACTGGACTAAAGATTGAGATAGAGGGAGCGCCTGTCGCGGAAAAGGAAGAAGCAGAAAAAGAAGGTACCACGGGCAGTAAAGGTACCACGAGTACCACAAGCCCAGACACCCCGTGATACCCGTGCTACTCGTAATTCTCGTGATACTTGTTTTTTACTATGGAAAAAACTACGCGTTTACCAAGACCTCCTATTGTTTCGGTTTTAGGTCACGTTGACCACGGGAAGACTTCTCTTTTAGATTATATCCGGAAAACCAGCGTTGCCGCGCGGGAAGCAGGTGGGATCACACAAAGCATTGGCGCCTTCCGAGTAACGACAAAGAATGGTAAGAAAATTACTTTTATTGACACTCCGGGGCACGAGGCTTTCTCTCAAATGCGCTCGCGAGGAGCGAGGGTAGCAGATATAGTCATTCTTGTTGTTGCCGCAGACGACGGGGTTATGCCCCAAACTCAAGAGTCACTTGGCTTTATTAAAGAGGCAGAGGTTCCCTTTATCATTGCAATAACCAAAATAGACCTCCCAACTGCCCAACCCGAGAAAGTTAAAACCCAGTTAGCCCAGAATGGGGTTTTGCTTGAGGGGCGTGGTGGGGATGTTGTAGCTTTGGAAGTTTCCTCAAAAACCGGAAAAGGAGTAGAGGATCTTTTAGAGATGATTTCTCTTGTCGCGGAGCTTCATGGAGTCTCGGGAGACCCCAAAGCTTCCCCGGAGGCGCCAATTATTGAGACCGGGCTTGACCCGCAGCGCGGGCCGGTTGTTAGGACGGTTGTGCGAGAGGGAACTTTGAAAATTGGAGACATGATAGGTGCCGAGGGCATAAGTGCAAAAGTCCGTGGGCTTTTTGACGAAAACCGAAAACCAACAAAAGAGGCTGGTCCTGGAACCCCGGTTGAGATTCTTGGTTTCTCTGGTCTTCCGCCAGTGGGGTCTGTGATTAGTGTGCCAGGCGAGTTGCAAGCATCTACCCCACGGGTTGCGAAAGCCCCAGCCAGAGGCTGGTCCGCCTCTGGCGGAAAAATTCAAGGCTTCCCCGTAGTTCTAAAGGCTGATACCGCAGGCAGTTTAGAGGCAATTATTGCTTCTTTGTCGGGAAAGGTGGGTATTTTAGGGGCTTCGATTGGTGACATTGCCGAAGGAGATATTGTCAGAGCCTCAACAATAGGAGCACCCATTGTTGGCTTTAATGTCAAGGTGGGAAAAGATATTCTTGCTCTTGCGGAAGAAGAAGGAGTCCGTATTTATACATACAAGATAATTTATGAACTACTTTCGGATGTTGAGAAATGGGCAAGAGAAAAAGAAGAGCTGGGGCAGGAGAAGATTTTGGGCAAAGCCCAAATCGTTGCTGAGTTCCCGCACAACAAGACCAGGATTGCTGGTTGCCGCGTAATTTCGGGCAGGGTTGTAAGATCAGACAAACTTAGATTAGTACGGGGGTCTGCTGAGAGAGCAGACAAGGAAGAGGTTTTAGGCACTGTTTTTATAAAGTCCCTCCGGCGCCAAAAAGAGGAAATAAGTAAAGCGGAAGCTGGCGAAGAATTTGGGGTATTTTTCGAGCCCCAGCTTGATTTTAAGATTGGCGACGTGCTAGAATCCTTTGCGCCACCCAAAGAGCCTGCCTCATAGCTTTTTCTAATCGTAGACAAGCTTCGCTTTAGTCGAGGACCAAGCTTTGCTTACAGAATATGCAAGATATTGAGCTTACTAGTTTTACCAAAACTGTCTCTGAGAGTCGGTCGGTTTTAATTCTCATTCCCGGAAATCCAGATTTGGATGCAGTTGCCGCCGCCCTTAGCCTTAGTCTTTCTTTAAAGAGCGGAGGCAAAGAAGTAACAGTTGCCTGTCCTACCCCAATGATTGTTGAGTTTAATAGATTAGTTGGGGTTAACAAGGTAACCGATAAGCTGGGAGACAAGAACTTGGCGATAAGCCTTGAGGACTATAAAGCAGACGCAATAGAGAAGGTAAGCTATGATATTGAGGGTGACAAGTTCACGCTTGTTGTTGTCCCCAAACCGGGAATGCTATCCCCGAAACGGGAACAGGTAAGGATTGATTTTGCAGGGGTTTCTGCTGATTTAGTTATCATTGTCAAAGCGGAAAACAAGGAATCCTTGGGGAAGTTTGCTGACAATGGGGAGATTTGGGACCCTAGCCGCAAGATCGTACTTTTAGGTAATTTCCCCGCACAAGGGTTTGAGCGGGCTTTGGAGATGATTGATCCACAAGCTTCCTGCGCCTCCGAGGCTGCCTTTAAGGTTATCGAAGGCACGGGTCTTCCCATAGATGAAGATACTGCAACCAACCTTTTCTTGGGTTTACACTCTGGAACAAACCACTTTCAAAGCCAGAGTGTTGCAGCAAAGACATTTGAAGTTGCGTCTCGCCTGGTTTCCTTGGGCGCAAGAACAAAACAAGAGTTTCGGCCGGTGGAAGCACAAAAACAAACGCCCCCGGATTGGTTAGGACCGAAAGTATTTAAAGGATCTACATTGCCCTAAGAGCGTGTTGTAAATTGAAAATTTATGTAGTATAGTTACCAACGGTTGAAGACGAGGTTTACGCCCAATTGAGGCTCTACTTCGTTTCTCAAGACGATATGGCTTTAACTCCTGAAGAGAAAAAGAAGATAATTGAGAAGTTTGCTCAAACCGAGGGTGATACAGGAAGCCCTGAAGTTCAAGTAGCGCTTCTTACAGAGCAGATAGATCGGCTTTCAAAGCATCTTCAAGAACATAAAAAGGATGTTCACTCAAGACGCGGGCTTTTATCGATGGTTGCCAAAAGAAGAAGGCTTCTTGTCTATCTTCAGAGGACTGAAGAGAAAAGGTACAAAGAGCTGGTAAACAAACTCGGCCTCTCGAAATGATACAAAAAACAATAACCCAAGAGATTGAAGTTGGCGGAAGAAAGATACTACTTGAGCGCGGACGGCTTGCTGGACAGGCAGCATCTAGTGTCACTGCCCGCTACGGCGATACGATGGTCTTAGTGACCGTTGTCGCCGCACCTCTAAAGCAGGAGTTGGATTACTTTCCGCTAACTGTTGAGTATGTGGAGCGTCTCTATGCAGGGGGCAGGATCAAAGGTAGCCGTTGGGTAAAAAGGGAGGGAAGGCCTTCCGACGATGCAATTCTCTCCGCAAGGCTTATTGATCGCTCGGTACGTCCTCTTTTCCCCAAGGACTACAAAAAAGAGGTTCAGGTTGTGGTGACCGTTCTTTCTGTGGACTCTGAGAACGATCCATCTGTCCTTTCTATAGTTGCTGCCTCGGCCGCACTCGCAACGTCCAGTATTCCATGGGATGGCCCAGTTGGGTCCCTTCGGGTTGGCGCTAAAAACGGCACCCACTTTGCGAACCCGCTTTCCCCAGAGCTTGAATTCTCTGATCTAGATCTTGTTTTGACGGCAGGCAAAGATAATATTTTGATGATTGAAGCTGGGGCGAGACAAGTCCCTGAAGAAAAGATTTTGGGGGCATTAGAATTTGGACAAAAAGAGGCCCAAAAAATAATTTCTGGAATTGAGGAATTTGCCAAAAAGGTGGGGATTGAGAAAGAGAAGGTCGCAAAAGCAGAAGACGCAGAAATCGTTTCTCTTATTGACAAAAAATTTGGAAAAGAAATTGACGAGTTTGCAAAAAGTAATGCCTCAAAAGAGAGTGGAGCTCCCTCCTCAGGAGTTAAGCAAGCAATTATTGAGGAGTTGGGAGCCGAAAAGCCGGGAGTTGTAGGAGCTGCTTTTGACAAGGTTTTGCGCCGAAGGGTTAGGGAAACCATTCTCAGAGGTAAAAGACTTGATTCCCGAAAACATGATGATATTCGACCTATTTCAAGTATGGTTGGTGTTTTGCCGAGAACCCACGGCTCAGCAATTTTTCAGCGAGGGGACACCCAGGTTCTGACGGTAACAACCCTTGGCTCGCCGAGTTTAGGCCAGCTTATTGAGAGCGCTGAGGGAGAAGAAGAGAAGCATTATATCCATCATTATTCTATGCCGCCATATTCTATTGGGGAAGTCGGTAGAATCGGTTCCCCCTCAAGGCGTGAGATAGGACACGGAGCTTTGGCTGAACGGGCACTGCTCCCGGTTATCCCCCTGGAGGAAAAATTCCCTTACACAATCCAGGTTGTCTCAGAGGTTTTGTCCTCCAATGGTTCAACCAGTATGGCCGCAACCTGCGGTTCGACAATGTCTTTGATGGATGCAGGAGTTCCAATAGAAAAACCGGTTGCGGGAATTGCGATGGGATTGGTTATTGAGGGAGCAAAAGTTGCGATTCTTTCGGACATTATGGGGATTGAGGATGGTTCAGGCGACATGGACTTTAAGGTTGCCGGAACTGAAGATGGGATTACCGCAATTCAGTTGGACGTTAAAACGCCTTCTTTAACTTTGGAGATTTTAAAGAGGGCGCTCGCGCAGGCAAGAGAGGGAAGACTTTTTATATTAAATAAAGTAATTGAGGTTATCGCCCAGCCTCGGCCAAAAATCTCAGAATATGCGCCCAAGATCGTGATGGTTAAGATTCCGACCGAGAAGATCGGAGAGGTTATAGGCCCAGGAGGAAAGATTATTCGTAACATTATGGCTGAGACCGGAGCAACTGTTGATGTTGAGGATGACGGAACTGTAAGTATCGTGGGTACAACCGAGGAGAGCGTTGGGCGAGCCAAAGAATGGGTTGAAGGGTTGGTTAAGGAGGTTCAACCTGGCGAGATATACGAAGGAGAAGTAAAGAGAATTCAGCCTTTTGGAGCCTTTGTTGAAATTCTTCCCGGAAAAGACGGATTGGTGCATGTTTCCGATATGGCAGAAGAATTTGTCAAAGATCCCAATGATATCGTTAAAGTTGGCGATAAGGTAAAAGTTAGGGTCAAGGAAATTGATGAGCTTAGGCGCATCAATCTCTCAATGCTTCTCGAAGGCGACAAAAAAAGAGAGCCGAGAGGGGAAGGAGCGCCAGCATATGGAGAGAGAAGGTTTACTCCAAGAAGGGGTGGGCCACGAGGCTTTCGTAGGGCAGGAGAAGGCGAGAGACGCGGCGGTCCCCATTTTCCTGCAAGCCGCTTCATGCCCAAGAAGAGGTTTTAATCTTCTGGTAAAATTATAGTGTGCCCCAAACATATTTAGTCCCAATCTCTGTTAAGGGTATAGTTTTCGAGGGCGATGCCGTCTGGCTTAGAAAAAACGAGCGGGAAGAATGGGAACTCCCGGGCGGCAAGCTGGACGCAGGGGAGCAGCCGGAGGAGGGAGTTTTGCGAGAGCTCAAAGAAGAATTAGGATTTAAAGTCTCAGTCGCAGATATGGTCCAAGCACATTTATATACTATTAAGGGTTCAGGAGATGAATCGCATGGCGTACTAGTTATTTCTTACCTTTGCAAGTTGCTTGCAAAAACCGGTGATTTCGAAATCATTGGGGAAGCGGGCAAGGCAAAATTTAGAAAGTTTATGATCTCGGAACTTGAGAAACTTAAGATGCCTCAGTTTTACAAAGACGCAGTATTGAAGGGTTTTAAGGCAGCAAAAGATTCTGTTTTATTATGAAGATATTTTTATGAAAATATTGGTAATCTCTGATAGTCACGGAAACTTGAAAAGTTTAGAACATGCTTTGGGCTTTGCCAAAGCCGCAAAGCTCGGGGCTGTGGTTCATTGCGGAGACTGGGGGACTCCGGAAGCAGCTAACCTTGTAGCAAAATCAGGCAT
>CAZLZK010000003.1:14178-29392 GCA_964564005.1 uncultured Gammaproteobacteria bacterium | reverse complement strand
TAGACATTGGCCTACTTGCTGTTACATCCGGATAAACTCCATGATAAGGATCAATACCGGCCCCCTGCGCACCTTCTAGCGTAACGGGAATCGCGTAGTCATTCCATGTCTCTTGTAGAAGGTCGAAAACTCGGGCCGAAACATGGGGGCGTAAGGTTTCTCGGAACCAAGCTAGTCGATTTAGAAAATCTTTCTCGGTCCCCAGGGGATGCTTCTCGACCCCCTGCTGACCTAATTTTGAAACAAGTATATTTGCTGCGCTCGACTGCCCATTTTTTCCGATTTTCCATTTGTATAGTTTAAAGTGTTTACGGAGTGTATCCTTCCAGTCCCTTCTCAATAAGTCCTTTACTGTGACCGGGATTCTTTCATAAACACTTGCATATCCTGGTGCTATCCCTCGCCCAGTTGATCCTCTTCCGCCAATCGAGAGCTTGTTAAGGACTATTTCATATGCCCTGTGTGTATCCAGGCTTAGTGGAGTACGCTCGTCAATCACCAAATTTCCCGGTAACTTCCCTCCAAAGCTTGATTCAATCTGTTGAATTTCGAAGACTAAGTCCTCCGGGTGAAGTACCATCCCTCTTGTCACCAAGGCAGTTGCGCCAGCAGTTACAACCCCCATGGGAAGTTGGTGGGTAATAATTTTCTTTCCGTCAATTGTTGTTTCATGGCCTGCATTTGCTCCACCGTTCCAGCGCAGCGAGAGTAAACTTCCATGCTTTTTTGTTAAGAGTTCGTTGAATCGTGCAACAACCGACCCTTTCCCGGAATCGCCAAAGAATGCATCTTCAACGCTAATGCTATTTGATCTTTTGTTATCTCTGGCTTTAAGCGGATTTGAGGGAAGTAGTTCTTTATAGATTGCCGGGGTCTTCTTTTTCCGGACTTCTCGGTAAATATCTAATATCTCACGAGTCTTAAGCATGACCAACTCAAGATAAAATGTAAGGGGTTCGCTGTCAAGTACTGCCTTGAAACTTATAGCTACTAGAATTTATCTTAACCTTTGCATATGTTGCGTAGCAAACAAGCTTCGCTTATAATGTCTCAAACCAAAATGCCTCGAAAAACCTTTGCAATTACAACCCTTGGCAGTCATTCGGCTCTTCAAATATTAAAAGGCGCAAAAGATGAGGGGTTTAGGACAATCTGCGTCTGCACCCCAAAACGAACAACTCTCTACCGAGCTTATGATAAATTTATTGACGAGATTATTCAGGTCGATTCATGGACCTCGTTCCCAAAATTAGAGAAAGAGCTCCTTTCCAAAAATGCAATTATCATTCCACATGGCTCTTTCGTAGCTTACTTAGGACTCAACCAGAATAAAAATATGAAAGTGCCATATTTTGGGAACAAATCTGTTTTGGACTGGGAGGAAGATCGCAAACTTCAGCGTCAATGGTTGGAGGCAGCCAAAATAAAAGTCCCGCGTCGCTTTAAAAGAGGTGACAAAATCGACAGGTCTGTGATTGTTAAATCATATGGGGCAGCAGGAGGCAAAGGTTATTTCGTTGCTCGAAATCAGAAGGAGTTTGACGCAAAATTAAAAACTTACAACAAGGAGAGATTTATAGTGCAGGAATATGTAATTGGAGTACCTGTCTATTTTCACTTCTTCTACTCTCCCCTATCAAGAAAAATTGAGGTAATGAGCGTTGACAAGCGTTACGAGACGAACGTTGACTCCTTGGGAAGAATACCTGCCAAAAACCAAAGGGGTATTAATATTGAACCGACCTTTGAGGTCGTTGCCAATATTCCTTTGGCAGTCAGAGAGTCAATGCTTGCAAATGCCATAGCTATGGCCGACCGAGTCATTAATGTATCTCAAAAGTTAATGCCTCCAAAGGGGCTTTTCGGACCTTTTTGTTTGGAGACAATTATTACATCAATGGAGGAGATTTATGCAATTGAGCTCTCGGCAAGAATTGTCGCGGGAACAAATTGCTTTATCGACGGGTCTCCGTATACTTATCTTCTTTATGATGAGCCGATGAGTACCGGCCGGAGAATTGCAAGGGAGATAAGAACTGCAATTAAACTAAAAAAACTTGATCTAATTTTGGACTAGTGAAGACACAATCATCCTTGGACCATTACGACTTATCGAAACTTACTGTCGGTGTTCTGGGAAGCCACAGCGCTTTGGACATTTGCTGGGGAGCAAAAAAAGAAGGCTTGCGAACCTTAGTCGTTGCCGAGAAAGGGAGAGAAAAAACATATAAAAAATATTACAAAGCGAATGGAATTTTAGGTTGTATAGATGACTGTCTTGTTCTCGACAAGTTTTCGGATATATTAAAGCTTGGGACTCAAAAAAAGCTTCGCGAGAGGAACACCATTTTTGTTCCACATCGCTCCTTCGAGGTTTACTTGAAATTCGATTACAAGTCCATTGAAAAAAAATTTAATGTTCCAATGTTTGGTAACCGAAACCTTTTAAAGATTGAGGAGAGAGGACAGCGCCCCAACCAATATGATTTGCTCAAAGAGGCAAATATTCATTACCCGGTTCAGTTTAGGAAAGCACGCGATATCAATAAACTGTCACTCGTCAAGGTCTTAGAGAAAGAACGGGGATTTGAAAGAGCATTTTTCCTCGTAGAAAATTACAGAGATTTTCAGGAAAAAGCTACGCAAAAACTTAAAGATGGTATTTTTACTGAGGCACAACTGAAAAGCGCAGTTATCGAAGAGTTTGTCGCCGGCGTGAGTGTAAATTTTAATTTCTTTTATTCCCCGTTAAAACATTCGGTTGAGCTTCTGGGGACAGACACACGAAGACAGACTAATCTAGAAGGGATTACTAAAATCCCCGCTCCATACCAGGAAGAAGTCCTTAAAAGCTTACCCGTGCAATATGAGGAAGCAGGGCACATTGCAGTAACCGTACTTGAATCACTACTTGAACAGGCTTTCGATTTGGCGGAAAGATTTGTCCGGGCTAGCCAAAGGTTTATTTCTCCTGGGATAATTGGTCCATTCGCATTACAAACTATTATTACACCAGGACCACCAAAAAAAGATATTGTTGTCATTGATGTCTCGCCACGCGTACCGGGTTCTCCGGGAATCTCTGCAACGCCATATAGCACCTATCTATTTGGAGAACCTGTTTCTGTTGGGAGGCGGATCGCAAGAGAGATAAAAGAGGGAGTTCAATTAAACAAATTAGAAATTTTAATATCTTAAACATTTCCAGTGTCTAGACCAGACTTCTCATCATATCTGTCCACGTTTAGTTGGCGATACGGATCACCCGAGATGCGCAAGCTTTTTAGCGAAAAACATAAATACGAACTGTGGCGCAAGATCTGGGTTGCCTTAGCCGAAGCTCAACATAAAGCCGGAATTGTCTCTAAAAAGGAGCTCGCCGATCTTCAAAAACACCGAGACAATATTAATATCCGGAGGATTCTTGAGATTGAAAAAGAAATCAAACATGATGTTGTAGCGGGAATAAAAGAGTTTGCCGAGCACGCCAAAGTGGGCGGTGGCAAAATCCACTTAGGAGCAACAAGTATGGATATTGTTGACAATAGCGACATCTTACGTATCAAGGAAGGGCTTGGTCTTATTGAGGAAAAGTTAGTAGAAGTTCTTTTACTTTTTGTCAAAAAAGTTAAACAATACGCAAAACTTC
The DNA here is from genome assembly GCA_964564005.1 of uncultured Gammaproteobacteria bacterium. Lineage (GTDB taxonomy): Bacteria > Patescibacteriota > Microgenomatia > UBA8517 > UBA10165 > CAZLZK01. The sequence goes on along the minus strand of CAZLZK010000003.1, from coordinate 25,743 downwards.
CCTGTATAGGCTACACTCATCTTCAACCCGCAGAACCCACTACCGTTGGTTACAGATTTGCTTTTTATGCCCAAGATCTTCTTATCGATTACGAATTTTTGCAATTTGCAAAAAAGACGATTAAGGGGAAAGGGCTAAAAGGTGCTGTCGGAACAAGTGCAAGCTACCTTGCGTTGTTAAAAGGTAAAACGATGTCAGCAAAGGATCTAGAAAAAGAGGTTGGACGGAAACTTGGGTTTGAGACTGTCTCAATAAGCTCCCAGATTTATACTCGTAAATTTGACTATTTATTGTTATCTGTTCTTAATGGTATTTCATCTTCGTTAGCAAAATTTGCTTCGGATCTACGAATTTTACAATCCGCAGGATTTGGGGAATGGTCAGAAGCTTTTGGCGAAAAACAAGTAGGCTCGTCAGCAATGCCCTTTAAAAAGAACCCAATCTCTTCTGAAAAAATTTGTTCTTTGGCCCGCTATCTTGCCGCATTACCGGAAATCGCGCTTGAGAATGCAACACTCTCTCATCTTGAACGAACTCTTGATGACTCTGCAAACAGAAGAATTATAATCCCTGAGGCTTTTCTTGCTGTTGATGAAATCTTAGAAACTACCAAGAGTTTACTTACAGGGCTTTATGTTAACAAAAGCCGCATCGCATATAACCTATCTTGCTGGGCTCCATTCGCGGCGACGGAGTCAATCCTTATTGAAGGGGTAAAGCGCGGCGCTAATCGTCAAGATATGCACGAAACCTTACGAGAGATTTCGCTCGTCGCATGGAAAGCCATTCAAAAGGGAGAGCAAAATCCGATGCAACAGCTTCTAATACAGAATAAAGAAATCACGAAATATATATCTTCTAAACAATTAGAAGAGTTACTTTCGGTTAAGGCACATCTTGGAGACGCCCCGCAGAGAGCGTTGCTCTTAGTAAAACGAATTGAACGGCAAGTTTCAAGTTGACAATAATCTCAAAAGCGCATATAAACAAGAAGGCAAATGCCGAAACATAATGATCTTGTTCTATTAACCGGCACTGCAAATCTACCCCTGGCAAAAGATATCGGTAAACGCCTTAAAAAGACTGTCCACGAAACTGTTAGCGAATTTGCCGACGGTGAAAAGAGAATTATCATCCCCGAAAATCTTCGTAGACGTGATGTTTTTATAATCCAACCAACAAGCCCTCCAACGGACAGCAACATTATGGAACTTTTATTAATGATCGACGCGGCACGAAGAGCTTCGGCAACGGAAATTACCGCAATCACTCCTTATTTTGGTTACTCGCGACAGGACCGCAAGGAAGCCCGAGCTGCAATCAGCGCCTCTTTAGTTGCCTCACTTATTGAACACGCTGGCGCAAACCGAATTGTAACTATTGATATGCATTCAGAACAATCTCAGGGGTCTATCCAAAGCCCCTGGGACAATTTGTACGCTAGCTTTTCCTTAGTTCCTGCTATCAAATCGAAGTTCCACAGTAACTTGATAGTTGCTTCTCCCGACAAAGGTGGTGTCTCGAAAGCCACATACTATGCCGAGCGGTTAAGAGCAGACGGGATCGCCATCGTTTATAAAGAGAGAGATATCAAAAAGAAAAACCACTCAAAGGTTTTAGATATGATCGGTGAGGTTGGGGGCAAAGATGTCCTATTGGTCGACGACATGATCGATACGGCCGGGACCATTTGTGGCGCTGCAGATCTTCTTAAGAAGAGAGGGGCCAGGAGTATTAGAGCTGCCGCAACTCATGGGTTATTCTCCAAACCAGCCATCGCGCGAATTGCTAAAAGCCCAGTCCAAGAGATTTTTATTACCGATACAGTAGAGCTTAAGAATGAAGTTGTTAAAAATCCTAAAATAAATGTGATATCTGTTGGTAAACTTTTAGCAGAGGCAATAAGATGCATTCACACCGGTGATTCTCTTAGCGCAAAGTTCAATAGGTAATGGGCAGCAAGCGACTCAAATATTCAGATATTGAAGGCTTAGCCAAAAAAAATCCGTTCAAAAAGGGAATAATTGATCTTCTCGAACCTTTAAGCAAGAACCTCCTCAAGTATAGACTGAAAATTGTCCCCGAGAGTCTTCACGAGCCAGCTGCACTTATTGACTTTCTTGATTACGATTTCTATTTGGCTTTCAAAACAGACGGTATTGGAACTAAAAGTTTGATTGCCGACAAAATGGCCGCTACCATGAGACAAGAAAAAAATAGATCACCAAGAGAAATCATAAAGCTCTATGCGGGTTTGGGAATTGATCTTATTGCTTCGAATGTGAACGATCTTATATGTTTGGGCGCGACGCCAATTGCTATTTCGGATGAAATCGCGATGGGGGATTACCACAAATTCCTCGACCAAGAATTAGTTAAGGGACTATACACAGGTCTTAAAAAAGGTTCTCTCGAAGCAGGTATTACAATACCTTGTGGCGAGTCTCCTACCCAAGTCGATATCATCTATCCAGATGCTATAAACGTGACGGCTTCGGCTATTGGAATAGTAAGGCCAAAAAGTAAGGTGGTCTTAGGGCAGGATTTAGCCGCGGGAGACGCGATCTTCGCACTGTTATCAAATGGGATTCATACAAACGGACTTTCTCTCGCGCGAAAAATCGTCCAAAAACTTCCAAAAGGATATTTTACAAAGTTTGGTCGTACAACGGTTGGCGAGGAGCTCCTCAAACCAACGCGCATTTACGTAAAGCCGGTTTTGGAAATGTTGAATTGCGGAGTAAAGATCCACTATATGAGTAATATTTCGGGAAGTGCCTTCCGAAAGATTGCACGTGCCCAGAAAGATCTAACCTACGTTATCGAGAAAATACCAAAAGTCCCTGGAATTTTGAAATTCCTACAAAACCTCGAGGGGATGCCCGATCGCGAAATTTATGAGACCTGGAATATGGGACTGGGATTTGTTATATTTGCACCACCCAGTGAAGAAAGTCTTATGGCAAGAATTTGCCGAAAGTATAAAGTTGGTTTCATGAAAATTGGGTACGTGACTCACGGCAGGCGACAAGTTATCATTAAGCCAAACAATATTGTTTTTTGAAATGAAACCGAAAGTTGGTATCATCATGGGCTCTGATTCTGATCTTCCCGTTATGAAAGAGGCTTCGGATGCCTTACAAGAATTAGCCATCCCCTATGAGATAACGATTATTTCAGCTCACCGAACTCCTGATAGGACAGTTGAGTATGCCAAGACATCGGCAAGCCGCGGCCTAAAAGTTATCATCGCGGGAGCCGGCGGTTCAGCACATCTCCCAGGAGTGCTAGCATCAATGACTCATCTTCCGGTAATCGGTGTACCCGTCGAGTCAAAAAACCTACATGGCATGGATTCACTGCTTTCAATGGTCCAAATGCCCCCAGGAGTGCCGGTTGCAACCGTGGCTATTAACGGAGCTAAAAATGCTGGCATTTTGGCAGCACAGATCATCGGTACCGGAGATAAGCGGGTTGCTAAAAAGATTGTGGCCTTCAAGACTAATTTGAGAAAGGCTGTAGAAAAAAAGGCGAAAAACCTTGAAAAATTAGGAGTTGAGGAATATCTAACTAAACAATGATTCAGTCCAAGACAATAATCAAGTCCTTGCCCAATGTTCTTAAAGAGATAAACATCCCAAGTTTCGGCAAGAAATCGCAGGGAAAAGTACGGGATTACTACGTGAGACGAAATAGCCGAATCCTGATAACTACCGACCGCCAGTCCGCCTTTGATGTTATTCTTGGATGCATTCCTTACAAAGGCACAGTCCTTAATCTTCTCTCGGAATTCTGGTTCAAGAAAACCCATCAAATAGTATCAAACCATCTGGTCTCGGTCCCGGACCCAAATGTTATGATCGTCAAAAACTGTAAAGCAATCCCGGTAGAGATGGTGGTCCGGGGATATATTTCAGGTGTGACAAAGACTTCTGTCTGGTACTCTTACGAACGGGGAGAACGGATAATCTATGGTATCAAATTCCCCCCTGGCCTAAAAAAGAACCAGAAACTTCCTCGGCCCGTGATAACACCCACGACTCACGGAGGTGGGGTTGGGGGGCATGATGAGCGCTTAACGCGAGACGAGATTATAAAGAGAAGGATCGTAGACAAAAAACTCTATTCAAAGATGGAAAAGGTTTCGCTCGCACTCTTCGCTTATGGCAGCCGATTATGTAAAAGAAGGGGATTGATCTTAGTAGATACTAAATATGAATTCGGGCTCTCCAAAGGCGAGTTAACCCTAATTGACGAGATACACACGCCCGATTCCTCTCGTTTTTGGATTGCCAAAACATATAAAGATCGATTTTCAAGAGGTCTTGAGCCGGAAAATTTTGACAAAGAATTCTTAAGGTTGTGGTATGCAAAAAAAGGCTACACGGGAGATGGGAAACCGCCAAAAATGGGAAGGGAATTACTTATCTCGTTAGCAAAAAGATATATTGCGGTTTATGAAACGATTACAGGTAAGAAGTTTACGGCATTTGAATATCCCATCGAGGAAAGAATTGTTAAGAATTTGTCTAAGGTTAAACTTTTAATCTAGCGAATCCCAGCCGTTATGCTTTACCATTCCTTGTTGTTGCCTTATGACATCCTCTCATCTCCCACTTAAAAGTCGGGAGTTTTCTTGAATGCTGATATAATATGGGGTATGCAAAGAGAAAGGGCTGAGCCAGGGAGGTTTTTTGGGAGGTTTCCAAATTTTCTGTTCCACAGGGAAGCAAAGACCCTGCCATTTTTTGTTAACGGAGAGGACCTAAGCCAGGGTCAAAGACGGGCATTAGTCAAAGAATACAAGTTGTTTGAGAAAGTTGTCAAAGTCTTGGGGTGGACGAGCAGCCAGCACCTAACCGAGAATGAACGCACTATTTTGGAAGAATATCTTTTTCGAGAATTTCTAAGGGCAAGGTGCGCACAGAAAACTCATCGCTGGGACGATGTACCTTTCGGTCTGGTCCAACAGCACGCATCAGCAATAAGCGATAAGTACGGCCTATTGGAGCAAGCCTTGCCACGACGTTTTAGCAAAACGGCTGGAATTAACGAATTAACCTGGGACCGTTCTATAGCAAATATCGCACATTTTCTCCATGCCTCGATCTGGAATCCCAACTTATACCGGTTTCGTGTTTCGGATGCTGCTTCTATCGAAGATTCGTCAGACTTCCAGGTGCTCAAGGACTCAAGAAAACTTGTAGGACAATCGATCGATATTTCCTCGTAATTTGCCTCTTGACATACGGGTTTTGTTGGGGTAACCTGAGAAGGATATGGCTCCGGTAATTTATAAAAGACAGCGTCAGATATTAGACTTCATAAGACAGCATATTGAGACTTATGGATCGGCCCCTACACTAAAACAAATTGCCGAAGCTTTGGGGGTTTCCTCTCTTGCAACTGTTCATGAACACCTTCAGGCTCTTGAGCGAAAAGGGCTTATCAGCAAAAAAGATGGGGCTGTGCGTGGAATTGAGCTAACGAGCGTGTTTCCTAAAGTTTCCGAAGGTCTAGAAGTTCCCATACTTGGGTTTATTGCCGCAGGGGCACCAATTGAGCCATACACCGATCCCAATGCAATGCTTTCAATCTCTCCTGATATGGTCTCCTCAGCAAAACGAGTTTTCGTCCTTCAAGTGCGGGGGCAATCAATGATCGAAGACGGGATCCTGGATGGAGATTATGTTGTAGTTGAACAGCAAGAGCGGGCGACCAATGGTGATATTGTCGTTGCGCTCCTTGATAACGGACTTGCAACTCTTAAGAGATTCTACAAAGAAGCAACCAGAATAAGACTTGAGCCGGCAAACAGGATGATGGCTCCAATCTTTGCTAAGAACGTCACAATTCAGGGAAGAGTTGTTGGTTTAATCCGCCGCTATGCTTAAGCCGCCCTGAGAATCAAGGAAATACCTCTTTCACCGCCTCTCGTCGTTTACGAACGAACTCAACAACGATGGGTAAAACAGACAATCCAATTATGACGAATATAACGAAGCTAAAATTGTGTTTAACAACCGGAATATTACCAAAATAGTATCCCGCGAGCGTAAAAAGATTAATCCAAACAAGTCCACCGATTATGTTGTAGGACAAGAATTTCGGATAGCTCATGTCCCCAATCCCAGCAACAAAAGGGGCAAACGTGCGAACAATGGGAATAAAGCGAGCAATTATAATTGTTTTTCCGCCGTGTTTTTCGTAGAAACGGTGCGTTCGCTCAAGATGTTTTTTGTTGAGAAAAATCCCTGTTTCTTTTCGAAAAATTGCCGTCCCGACCTTCCTGCCTGCCCAATAATTTACCGTGTCGCCCAAGATTGCCGCGATAGAGAGCAAAATTAATAAAAGAGGAAGATTGAGAGAGCCAAGGCTCGCGATAGCACCCGTAGCAAAGAGAAGAGAGTCGCCGGGCAAAAAGGGCGTTACCACAAACCCGGTTTCCATAAAAATAATAAGGAACAAGAAGGCGTAGGTGAAAGTGCCGTAGTTTGCAACAAGCACGGCCAGGTGTTTATCAAGGTGCAGCACTATTTCGACAAAGCCAGCAATAAACTCCATTTGATATACTTGAGCAATTGTATGGGAAAGCTCTACGCTATTGCAACACCAATAGGGAATCTTGAGGATATAACTTTACGTGCCATAAGAATTCTTAAAGAGGTTCCGATAATTCTTGCAGAAGATACGCGCTCCGCGCGTTTGCTCTTTGCTACACACAAAATTGACACATCAGGAAAACAAATCCTCTCCTTCTTTGAGGGCAATGAACAAGAAAAAACAAATGAGATTTTAAAACTTCTTTTATCGGGATTAAATGCGGGTCTCATCTCCGAATCCGGGACCCCTCTTATATCTGACCCTGGTTTTAAACTCGTAAGAGAGGCTGTCCGCTTAGGAATTCCGGTTGAAGCCATTCCTGGACCAAATGCAGCAATCACAGCATTATCAGTCTCCGGCCTTCCAACAAATGCGTTCTTGTTCCTTGGGTATCTGCCGAAAAAAGAGTCGCACGCGCGAAAACTACTTTCTGATACATATCTTTCCCTCCAAGCGATCAAACCGGTTAAAACAATTGTTGCTTATGAAAGTCCGCATCGCTTACTCAAAACGCTTCATTGTATTTACGAGATCTTTGGAGATGTTGATCTGGTCGTTGCTCGAGAATTAACTAAAGTTTATGAGGAGGTGCGGCGTGAGAAAGTATCTTTTGCAATCGAACACTTTACGAAAACTCAACCCCGCGGTGAGTTTGTCCTTCTTTTCTCGCCTTAGAGTAAGCATAGCTTGTTTTCGCTTCGCTCAAATTAAAGGCCGGCCGGTCATTTCAGCCGGCACAGGAATATCCAAAAGCTTAAGGACGGTTGGTGCAACATCCGCCAAGATTCCACTTTGCAGGACCTCAGAGCGTCCCAAAAATATCTCTCCTGCGACAATAAAAGGGACGGGGTTTGTTGTATGCTCAGTGTGCATACCCCCTTCGCCTCCCAACATTTGCTCTGCGTTGCCGTGATCTCCTGTAATAATGGTAACTCCACCAAGACCGGTGACTACCCGTTCTATATCACCGACACATTCATCAACAACACCACATCCTTCAATTGCTGCCTTGAGGTTACCGGTATGACCAACCATATCAGCGTTTGCAAAGTTGATTAGAATGAACGAATATTTTGAATTGTCAAAACTCCCTAAATTTTCAAGAGAAGCTTTTGTAATACCCCGTGCCGACATCTCCGGCGCTTGATCATAAGTTGAAACAGCCAACGACGGAATAATCAGTCTCTCCTCCCCGAGAAAAGGAATCTCCCGCTGGCCATTGAAATAAAATGTTACAAATCTCTCTTTCTCTGACTCGGCTAGGCGAAGTTGACGCTTTCCTTGATCAGCTAGGACCTGTCCCAGAGGTTGCTTTACTACCTCGGGCGGGAAAGCAACGGAAACGTAAGAATCTAAGGGTTTTCCGTACTCCGTCATTGTTGCGAAGTACAAATTTTTTATCTTCGGCCCTCTTTTAAAAGTCTTAACCCTTGGGACCTCGAAAAGATGAGTCTTGTGATATTTGGGCATATATGGGTCAAACCCCCAGTCTTTTTGCGCCTCCTCTTCAAAGCGCGGAATTACAAAAGCTTTGGTTAGCTGTCTTGGTCTATCAATTCGGAAATTAAAAAATATACAAGAGTCGTTCTCTTTTATGATCCCGAGAGGTAAACTATTTTTAACAACAATTGCCGGGTTTATAAATTCGTCGGTTACATTTTTCTCGTAAGATTTTTCAATCGCTTCCACGGCCCTAGAAACAAAAACTCCAGTCCCCGTTGTTAAAGCTTTATAAGAAACTTCGGTTCTTTCCCAACGGTAATCCCTGTCCATAGCCCAGTACCTGCCCATAACTGAAGCAATTTGGCCGATTTTGTTCTTCTCCATAAAATCTTCCAGTTGGCTTATGTAGGAAATCGCCGCGTTCGGAGGAGAATCGCGACCGTCTGTAAAAACATGAACAAAAACACGGGTAAAATCATTTTCCTTGGAAAGCCTCAGGAGTGCATAAAGATGGTCTATGTTCGAGTGAACGCCGCCTGCGCCCACAAGCCCCATTAGATGAAGATTGGACTTGTTTTTCCTCGCATGTTCAATCGCTCCTAAAAAAGCCTTGTTTTTAAAAAAGGTCCCGTTGGCAACCGCCATGTTTATCCTTAGAAGATCCTGATACACAATCCTTCCTGCTCCAAGGTTCAGGTGTCCAGTTTCCGTATTACCAGCCTCGCCTCGAGGCAAACCTACTCCCTCCCCTGCTGCTGCAAGTTGCGTATGGGGATAGAGAGCCCAAAGCCTTTGCATGTTTGGAGTTTTGGCTTGAGAGATTGCATTGCCGGGCGAAGGCGGAGCAAGTCCCCAGCCGTCAAGAACAACTAAGACAACTAATGGAGTTTTCATATTGACGTCCAGCTTCCCACATCCCTGCCTCGCCGGCAAGCGGGTCACTTCTCACTTCGAATAGCACCTAACTCTGCTTCAATAGACAAGAGACGATTGTATTTTGCAACTCGCTCGCCGCGAGCGGGAGCACCAAACTTCACAAAATCTGCCTTTACGCCTACAGCAAAATCGGCAATCACCCAATCGTTGGTCTCCCCAGACCTATGGGAAACGATTATTCTCCAGCCAGCACTCCTTGCAAGCTTTATAACCTCTAAGGTTTCAGTAACTGTGCCAATCTGGTTTGGTTTAACCAAAATGCTGTTGCAAGATTTCGCCGTTATCGCTTTCTCAACACGCTGTGGATTTGTCGCCAAAAGGTCATCTCCAACCAGGAGAAGTTTATCGCCTAAACGCGCAGTCGCCTCAGTCCACCCTTCCCAATCATCCTCTTCTAGTGGGTCCTCAAGAAGGGTCAATCGATATTCCTTATTTAGAGCTTCATAAAACGATATCAAGGACTGTGCATTCAATGGATTAGATTTATCCCTTATCGAATAGTTTCCATCTTTATAAAAACTATTTGCCGCAACATCTAAGCCCAGGAAAAAATCCTGGCCGATTTGGTAACCACTTGTCGTTACAGCCTCGACGTTTATCTCTAAAGCATCAGCGTTCGTAAAGAGATTGGGTGCATACCCCCCTTCGTCTCCGACAGAGTGAATAGCCCCCCGTCTTACGAGTGCTTTCTCCAAGAAATGATAAATCTCGACCCCGCCTCGTAGGCCTTCGGCGTATGGTTTTGAGGTTGCCGGAATAATATGGAACTCTTGAAAATCGAGGTTCCCTGCACCGTGAAGGCCACCGTTTATCATATTAAAAATGGGGGTAGGAACTCTTTTAGGTGAACCTTCCGCGACAGCTTTTAGGGCATTTGCAAGCTGGTAGAACCAATTATAAAAAGAGGTGCCCGCGGCTTGAGCTCCCGCTTTCGCAACCGCAAGAGATACTGAAAGTATCGCGTTTGCACCAAGGTTACTTTTATTCGCGGAAGCATCAAGAGCAATCATTTTCCTATCAATCTCGAATTGATTTACCGGATCAGATCCAAGAAGAAGCGGGGCAATCTTTTCGTTAACATTTGCGCAAGCCCCAAGCACCCCTTGACCCAAAAATCTTTTCTCGTCTCGGTCTCTAAACTCAACGGATTCATACTTTCCAGTTGAGGTTCCTGAAGGGACTGATGCAACCGAAACCAATCCCGTATCAAGCTGAACCGCTGTTTCCACAGTGGGGATAGCACGGCTGTCTATAATTTCCCTTGCCCAAATTTTTGAAATTTTACCCATAGCCCCTGCGCCCTACCACTAATTTTCTCTCTGTTTCGGCAATAACCCCTTGCACTCGGCCAATACTATCAGGATTAATAGAAATGCTTGTGATTCCTAATTTGACCAAATATTCAACCAAAGAATCATATTCGCTCGGTGCTTGCCCACAGATAGAGGATGTTATACCGTGTTTACGGCATGCCAAGATAACTTTTTTCATTGCCCATAAAACCGCCGGGTTTTGCTCGTCAAAGACTTTTGCAACTTCACTATTGTCTCTATCTGTACCCGAAATCAACATTGTTAAATCGTTTGAGCCTATAGATACCCCGTCAATTCCAACGTTAATAAAATCTTCAATCATTATTACATTAACAGGAAGCTCTACCATAAGCCAAAGCCTAAATGAGGGGCTCCTTATTAACCCCGAAGCTGCCATAATTCTTTTAACTTCTAAAAGCTCGACAGGTGTACGAACAAAGGGCAGCATTATCCAAAGATTTTTGAAGTTCTCGCGAACCCTCCGAACTGCAGCAAGTTCCAATTCGAAAACCTCTGGATCTGACATATACCGCAGTGCTCCCCGAAAACCCAACATTGGATTGGGCTCCTCTGGCTCAAAACTTTTGCCGCCGTCAAGGTTTCGATACTCATTCGTTTTAAAGTCTGTGGCCCTGTAGACAACTGGTCGAGGATCAAAGTTCTGACAAAAAGTTGTTAAACCCTCGGCAAGCTTTGAGACAAATTCTTCGCCCCTCCCTTGCGCAATCAAATGCCTAGGGTGTTTGCCAATTTCCGCAATCATAAACTCGGCGCGCAGAAGCCCAACGCCATCAACCGGCAACTTCGCAACGTCCGCAGCCCTTTCTGGTTCGGCTAGGTTTACATAAATTTTCGTTGCCGTTTTTATTCTTTCTGGAAGTTCTACTTTCTGGCTATCTGCTGTCCGTTGCTCGCTCCGTGCTGTCTTCGGCTTTCCCAAAACTACAGTCCCGTCTTGACCGTTTACGGTAACTACTTGCCCATCGTGGAGTTTCCGAGTTGCCGTTTGGGTTCCCACAACGCAGGGCAGGCCTAGTTCTCGAGAGACAATTGCAGCATGGGAAGTAATCCCTCCCTCGTCCGTAACAATTGCCGAAGCAAGCTTCATTACTGGAACAAAGTCAGGTGAAGTCATCCGAGTGACCAAAATATCTCCTTTTCTAATTTTTCCTAAGTTCTTCGCTGTTTCAGTAATTTTTACAACCCCAGTTACAATCCCTGGACTCGCCCCTTGACCGCGAAGTATAACTTCGCCAGATTTTCCATCCTC
>CAZLZK010000003.1:10992-14078 GCA_964564005.1 uncultured Gammaproteobacteria bacterium | reverse complement strand
TCCCTGGACTCGCCCCTTGACCGCGAAGTATAACTTCGCCAGATTTTCCATCCTCACTCCTCCGTGAAACGGAATTCCTGCTTTTTTCTTTTCCACTTCCATCTTCTACCTTCGACCTTCTATCGGCTAATGTCGTAATTGGTCTCGATTGAATAATATGGAATTTACCACCCTTATATGCCCACTCGACATCCTGAGGAAAATAGTAATGGGCATGGATCCTTTGCAGAATTTTTGCTAACTCTACAATTTTTCCCTCCGAAAGTTTCTGCTTTTTACGCCTATATGAAGGGACGGCACGCAGAACGTTTTTTCCACCAACTTTTATTAATTGTTCTTCCTGCGGAACACTCTTAATATCCAAAATCTTTAGGGAGTGCCGCTCCAATTCATAGTGGTCAGGAGTAACAGCTCCTTGAACAATAAGCTCTCCAAGGCCCCAAATCGCCTCAATAACCATTTTGTGTTTATACGAAGTCAAGCTTTGCTTATCAGAGCCAGTTGGGGCAACAGTAAAGGCAACTCCCGAGACCTCGGACTGAACCATCTCCTGCACAATTACAGCAATCGCAACTTTAGAACTATCTATCTTGTTTTGCTTCCGGTAGAAGATAGCTCTAGGGGTAAAAAGAGATGCCCAACAGCGTCTTACGCGGTCAAGAACATTCGCCTCGCCTCGGACATTTAAGAAAGTCTCTTGTTGTCCGGCAAATGAAGCTTGAGGCAAATCCTCTGCGGTTGCCGAAGATCGTATGGCAACCGGAACCTGGTGAAAGACTGATCCCAATTTGTGGTAACGCTTAATAACTTCACTGCTTATCTCTTCTGGAATTTTTCCTCTTTCAATCAATCCCTTAACCTCTCTTGACGCCCGTTCAAGTGCCTTCGGACCATCTCTCCGAGTTGGCTTTAAAAGTTCTAGTATTCTTTTCTCGAGATCGTTTTCTTTTAAGAAGAATTTGTAAGCATCTGCGCTTACTATAAAACCTGGGGGGACAGGGAAACCGGCACTTGCCATCTCGCCGAGATTTCCGCCTTTACCGCCAGCCTTGGCAATATCTTCTTTAGAAACCTCTGAAAACTTAAGAACAAAACTTTTTGGCAGGGTAGGCATTACTTTTTATCAATTTCACCAATCGAGTTTGATCGAATATTTCGCAAGCTCCGCTTCCATTATACCCTTCAATTCCGAAAGCCGTGCGGGATCCTTTGCCTCAGCCCGCCCAGTTAAAAGGGGTTCTGTGTTCGAAGGTCTAATAAGTCCCCAGCTTTTGTCTGGGAATGAAAAGCGAACACCGTCAAAATCGAGAATTGTAACTTCTGGGAACTTGACCTTAAGCTCCGCGGCAACTGCGCCCGGAATCTTAAATTTATCCGTGCCCCCTGGCACCCCTATCCTGAATTCGGGAGTACTCATATAGACCGGCGCATCAACCAATAAAGAAGATGCCGGACTATTGCTCATCCCCAACAGCTCCACAAAACGGGCAGCAGCGTAGAGCGCATCGTCAAAGCCGAAATAACGATCATTGAAGAAAAAATGACCCGATATCTCTGCCCCGAAAGGGGCGGAAAGCTCTCTCATCTTCTCTGTAATAAAAGGGTATCCAGTCTTCCAAATAATTGGTTTACCTCCGTGATTCTCAATATCCTCAAGTACCACTCTTGAGGTTGAAGTATTTACAACAACTGGGGCCCCAATGCTCTTTTTTAAAATATCCCGTGCAAAAAGCATCGCGAGTAAATCATTTTGGATGAAATTCCCTTCTTCATCATAAACCCCGAGTCTATCGCCATCTCCATCAAAGGCTAGGCCCACCGTGGCTTTCTTGTCTTTTATGTTTTTGATAAGTTCAGCGTAAAATTCAGTCTTTTGGGGATAGGGCGGGTGGTTTGGAAAACGGCCGTCTGATTCCGTAAAAAGCTCCACAACTTCGCAGCCCAATTCGCGGAAAAGTTCCGGAGCAAAGGGACTCGTTGTTCCATTGCCGGTATCAATAACAACCTTTAGGGGACGGAGAAGTTTAATATCCTGCAATATCCGTTTCTTATATGCCGGCCAAATGTCGTGCTTTTCGACTTTACCTTGGCCCTCTTTAAAATTTCCGCTTAATCCAATTTTTAAAATTTCTTGATAGTCAGGTCCAACTAAGGGCTTTTTGCTGAGAGCCAGCTTAAAACCGTTGTACTCCGGAGGATTATGACTTGCCGTAATCATTGCCGTTGCATTTCCATCAAGCTCATGCCAGGAAAAGTAAATCATCGGAGTAATAACCATGTCAACGTCAACAACATCGCAGCCAGTTGACAATAAACCTTTAATAATAGCCTTGCTTATCTCGGGGCCGGAAATTCTATTGTCGCGGCCGACAACCACACTCCTTACATTATTTTCCTGAAAGTATGTTCCGGCGGCTTTTCCAATTAATTCTGCACCCTCGACAGTTAAGTCGCTCCCGAAAACTCCGCGGATATCGTACATCTTGAAAATATCCGGAGAAATAAGTGGACTCGTGGCCATGCGCATCTTTCATTCTAAATTGAGGCGATGAGAAGGTCAAGGGAGGAGGAAAGATCTTCTGGCAACCGAGATCTTTTATTCGCTCGGTCAAGGTTGAGAAGTTCTGAGTGGAAGGCAAGAAGTTTATCTCTGTCCCATTTTTTAGCTTGCTCCAAAAGTCTGCTTCTTTGCCAAGGCGCAACTTTAAGAGTCTTTGGGTCGAGTTTTGCCCAAATCAAAAGTCGCGCTTGGCGGGCAAGCATCAAAAGGATAAAATCAGCGGAGTCGTCCTTTACTGCTTGTCGCAGAAGTTTGAGGGCAACCTGACTCTTCTTTGATGTTAACGATTCCAAGAATTTAAAAACGGAAACTGGAATTTTAAACTCAAGAACCTCAAAGTTTTTCGGTAATCCAGAAGTTGCGGTTTTCGAAAGAGCTCTCCCTTCCCAAAAAACAACTTGTGCGCTGTCTTGTGGAATTTCCTTAATAACCTTGTTGGCGCCTTGAAAATTTGCAAGAAAGTTTTCAACGACAACAAGATGGTCTCCGGAAAACAAGGCCTGGGAGCGCAAAGCTGTTAGGAGCG
>CAZLZK010000003.1:0-10982 GCA_964564005.1 uncultured Gammaproteobacteria bacterium | reverse complement strand
TCTTTTGTCGAGATTTTCGCCAGAAAGTCTCGTAATTTCGAAACCTTCTTTTTTGGCCTGCCGGATAATCTCGGAAAGTGCCTTTCTTGATTGAACCTGGTTTTCGCCGTGAAGAATTTTTAATTTCACTTGTGTCCTCCTTTTGCCTGAAGATAAACTTCTCGAACCGTTTTATCGTTCACTCCCCCTTTCTTTCGGTGGGGGACTAGCGCCCCGGAAAAGGTCTTCGGAATATGCAAAAGCTCGTGTACTAAAATCATGTCTTGCTGAGCTTCTCCCAACCGATCAAACCTCTCGGAGATTACCTCAATAACATACGCTGGAGAAAGAGCTAAAGCCTGCTGCCAAATCCGTCCCAATCCCCAAACCCGAGCAAAGGCCCGAGTCTTTGTACCCGTACTCCGAAAGCAAAAAACCCGTGTGCCCCTTATGTGTTCCAGCCTCCCGCCGGAGACCAAACTGTTTATCTTCCTTTTAATGTCCGGTGCTTCTCCCCACACCACTTCCCTTCTTTTCATAGTTTGATACCTTTGGTACCTTTGATACTTTTTCTACCTTTAGTATCTTTACGAAACCTTATATACTTCTGCCGCGTCCTTAACCTCTTGGTCGACTTTAAGCCCAACTGTCTGCCCAGCTTTCGCCGCCTCCACCTTCTCGTGTTCTATTTGCATGGATGTAACATCCTGTTCAAAGAGATCCTCCCCTCCCCTTGTGAACTTTATTTTATCCCCAACCGAGAGGCTATCTACTAAGTCAACGACAGCAACACCGATTTTGTCGTAAAAATGGGTAACTCGGCCTACTTTTACATCAGCCATTCTTCTCACCGCCTTTCGCGAGCCTTACATGGCAAACTGCAACAGCTATTGCGTCAGCAACATCGTTAAAGTGAGTCCGTTTTTTGTTGGGTGAGCGGACACCAAAGAGCTTTCTTATTGTTGCCTGCATAACCTTTTTGTCAGCCCGGCCGTTGCCCGAAACTACTGATTTTACCTGCATCGGTGGGTATTCGAAAAGAGGAACCTTATGTTGGGCAGCAGCGAGCAAAAACACCCCTTGTGCTTGCCCAACCCTTATTGCAGTCTTGGCGTTTGAGTAGAAAAATAGCCGCTCCATGGCAATAACGTCCGGGGATAGATCTCGAAGAAGTGCCCTCATGCTCCTGTGTATTTCGTTAAGTCTTATTCCTGGCTCCCCATCCTTGTCAGTCTTGATCCAGCCGAACTTGAGAAGCTTAGCCTCACCTTTGCCGTTGGCTCGAATTAAGCCATAACCACTCGTTGCAGTACCGGGATCAATACCAAGGATTAACATCAAGCTTTAGTATATCACGCGGAGTGGGTGAAGTTTGCAAAAACCCCGTTTGTAGTAAATTGAAATTATCCTATAGAAGTGATAAGATCCTCACATGAGTCCAGAAATACAATCTATTAGATATGACGAAAGAGTCGCAACTGTTGTTGGGGGTCGTGGTCAACTTGGAAGCAGAATTGTAAAGGGTCTTGATGGGTTAGGGTTTAGAGAAGTAAGGGTTTGCGGAGAAGGAGACCCTTTTACTGATTTTGTAAGATTATCAACAGATTTATTTTTCGCTGTTGATGCCGATCAAGCAAAAGATATGCTTCAATCAACTCGCGATCTATTGCAACCTCAACATTCTATTCTTGATGGATCCAGTGTAAAGTCCTCTTTGATTTCTCTTTACCGAGAACTAGACAATTTTGGAATCAGCGTTTGCTCCACGCATCTGGGAGCTGTTCCTACACAACCTTGGCGAGGTATTAAGGTGTGGATTTGCGAGGTAGGGCCGAATTCAGGTAGGGCTAAAAGGCTAGCACTAGACTTATTTATAGCTAAAAACACTTCTATACAACAAATCGATATAGAAGAACATGAGAATGTTGAACAAGCTCAATGGTTTACTTTCGCTACAATGCATGTGCTTGCTGGTGCTTTACGTAGGACGGGACTTCCTCTCGAAAAGTTCAGCGGGTTTGCAACACTTAACGCTGAGCTTGCAAGCCTCCCATTAGGAAGAACACTCGGACAAGGAGTGGACACTCCTTCTGAGATTTTATTCCGACAGCCTAAAAAAGTAGAGTTTCTATCCGCATTGAAAGAAGCGCTTACTGCTCTAGAAGCGACCCTGAACGATCGGAAAAAACTAGAGAAGTTTAACGGTCGGGAAAGAATAAAGAACCTTATGGCCAGGAATATTTCTTTTCATGATAACCCCCGGGGAGTAGTCAAGTCCATATATGACAAAGCAGGCATTGTAGGAGCAAGAAATGCAAATCTTAGAATGTACGAATTTGGATTCCGCGTAACAGACGACAGGCCGGGTAGGTTGCGAGAACTGTTATTGCCATTTCATAAGGAGGGAGCTAACCTTACTGCAATTGACTCAATGCCAGGAGAAATTACTCCTGAAGAAGAATCGCGTGGCGTAGATCCTGACAGAATTGTCGATTTTGATATAGGAATTGATCCCAAAACTATTGATAATGACAAGGCAGCGAGGATCAAGAGAGAATTAAGCAATCTAGGTTGTTCTATCAACGATAGACAGAAACGCTAGTACTTTATATCAGTGACCCCGGCGGGATTCGAACCCGCGACCTTCAGGATGAAAGCCTGATGTCCTAAACCGCTAGACGACGGGGCCGCAGTGAGCCGCCTGGGATTCGAACCCAGAACCCTCAGCTTAAAAGGCTGGTGCTCTACCGTTGAGCTAGCGGCCCGGCCTTTACATTATACCCTACAGAACCTAGCCTCGGCAATGCAGCCAATCCAGCCAACTACAAGTGTATGATATACTGGGGTTGTGTCATTGCAAAAAATCCCAATAGAGGAGCTTATCGATAAGTTCCTCAAAAAAGGTGGACGCATAGACAAGTTTTATCTTCAAGACTTAACTCGAAGCAAACAATCTCTCGTTCACCTAAATGGTTGGTTTTCCGGCCACAACATCCGCGAAGCTATATTAAAAGCCCTTGGAGATAAGTAAATACCCCCGTTCACTTAAGACCCATAGCTCGACACGCGCCTCACGCTATGGTAGAATTCCCCTACCATGGAAATAGACCGAAGTCTTCGAGACCAAATAGCCCAACTGATCGAAGAAGGATTTGAGGGTCACCCGCTCCATAAACAGATTACGGAAATGACTATGTCATTTTCTCCTAATGGGAGAGTAGCTATTTTGGCGTTCCTCTCATACGCGCAGGAAGATGGTGTCCTCGATCAAGCCTGGAGAATCTTACAAGGAGCATGGGAATCGCACTTCCAACATCAACACTCATCCATAAGGGGTGATATAGACCTCAACCCTAGCAACGAAATGCGTCTTAGAGACATGATGCGCGAAGCAGGGGTAAGATGGCCTAGACCAGACCGGCATCCGCCAGAACCAGTTGACACCTCAACCATAACTCGTCCGGAAGATCCAGAGTTAGTAGCTAAACTTGAAGTGAAAGCCGAAGAATACAGAGGGAGACTTAGTGATCCAGAGTCAGAATCTGACGCGCGACACAAGCTGGCAGTGTTGGCGGCAGTTTTGAACCAAGGAGCTGTTGATACCGCCACTCTAGGTCTTCAACTGAGCCAAGAGCCTTGGTTTGATAGCGAAAGGTTTAACCAAGCAATAGAGGTAATTGCGCACTACTGCCTTACCCCGTCGCGTTCTTGATTATTCTAGCTTCGGTGACGCGACTTCCTTCAACTTCAACAGCCACAACATCAATGCGCAGAAGATCAGGAGTTTCGGGATGGATCAATTTATAATACTCGCCAGTCTTTGTAATTGACCACAGCTTCTGGGAAGTTACTGCTTCCTCGGGATAGCCAAACCTTTTGTTCCAGCGAGTTTTGACTTCGACAAAGACCAAAGTACCGCCAGGTCCTGAGCCTGTCGAAGGATCTCGGGCAACAATATCAATCTCGCCGAAGCGTGAGCGGAAGTTTCGATCAAGAATCTTATAGCCTTCGCGCCGGAGTAGTTTTATCGCCGCATCCTCGCCCAGCTTACCGGCCCGAACTGTAGTAACCACCCCACCAGTATGCCACAGGAATCACTTGGATTTCTTGCTAGACTTCCTGCGAGACTTTTTTGACACAGAATGTTTCGCGCTTTTCTTAGTTACTTCTGCAACTTCATGAGCACTTTTCCCTCGAAGATAGTAAAGCTTGCTTCGGTGCACATTGCCTTTTGACTTAACTTCTACTTTTTCTATGATCGGGGAAAATAGAGGAAAAATGCGCTCAATTCCAACTCCAGCACTCCCCACCCTTCGCACAACAAAAGACTTATTCCCCCTCTCGCCTCTGATTGCAATCGCCATGCCTTCAAAGACCTGAATCCTAGTTTTGCCACCTTCCTGGATTCTTTGGTGCACTCTCAGAACATCGCCAACGCTAAACGCAGTAGCCCCATGAACCGCAGATAATGCCATCGCGGGCATATTCTAGCAAAAAGGAGCTTAACTGACAAGGAGATCATCGGGCAAGAAGGCTTTGCATTTACACAAGTAGGTTTCTTATTTCGCGCTCAAGGCTCTGGGACCAAGAAATCCCGTACGGAAGGTTAATTACTTTCTCTCCAAAGCCGTTTTCGACAATTATCTTAACCATTCTCTCTCCCTTGTTGGTCTGTAAAAGTTGGTTGAGAGTAACTAGTCTTTTGGGGTCTGTTCCTCTCGGAATCCTCAAAATCACACTTTGTTCAACATCTTTCGACTTAGATTTGGATTTAGACTCTTGACTTTGCTCTATTGTCGCGACCGAATCAACTATTAAAGAAAGAGAATCTTCTCGATTGTCAACTTTTCCCTCAATTATTAGGGCTTGATTGCCCATCCAATATCCTCTTGTTTCGGCAAAGATTGTCGGGAAAACAACAAGTTCTATAGTGCCCGTGTCATCCTCCAAGGTCACAAATGCCATCTCACGCCCTCCATTTTTGGTCACAACCACTCTCCGGTTAGCAACTATCCCTCCTATCTTAACCTTCTGGCCCACATGCTCATCAACTGAAATCTCAAAAATCTTGTTTGTAATAACTTCCTTTATATCCTCTAGAACATTCGAAAGAGGATGTTCGGTTAGATAAAAGCCGAGAAGTTCTCGCTCAAGGCTTAAGAGTTCATCCCGAGAAAATTCCGGGACCTCCGGAAGATTGTCTACGGGTGTAGTGGCGGACCCTTTTCCCTTCGGCTCCTCGAAAAGTGCCGTCTGGCCCTCCGAATGTTTTCCTTTTACATTGCCTTTGCCTCGAATTTCATCCAAAACCGTAAGCAGGGCCGCTCGCTTACCAAATATATCCATCGCGCCAGCCTTGATCAAACTTTCTAAGACTTTTTTGTTAACCTTTTGCGAATCAACCTTCCCACAGAAATCAGTGAGCGAGGAAAATTCTCTTTTCTGTCTTGCAGCAAGAATCGCCTCAATTGCTGCCTCCCCAACATTTTTGATTGCGGATAGGCCAAATCGGATTGCTCTTTGATCCAACGATTTTTTATCTTCGACAATCTTAAACCCTATATCGCTCTTGTTAATATCAGGCGGCAAAATCGTAATTCCCATTCGCTTTGACTCCCCAACTCCCTCAGCAACCTTTTCGGTATTCCCAGATTCAGCGGTTAAAAGGGCACACATATATTCAACTGGATAATTGGCTTTCATATAGGCGGTCTGGTAAGCAACGATTCCGTAAGAGGCCGCATGGGCTTTGTTAAATCCGTATGCTTGAAATGGTTCGAAAAGATCCCAAAGTTTTTCGGCAAACTTTTGCGTTTGGCCATTTTCGACTACTCCCGCAATAAATTTTGCCTTTTGCGCCGCCATCTCGGCGGGGATCTTCTTTCCCACAGCCTTCCTGAATTTGTCGGTCTCTTCCCAGGTATACCCAGCTAATTCAATTGCGCAGAAGAGAAGGTCATCTTGATAAACAATAAGTCCGTATGACTTATCCAAAAACTTTTCCATCCGTGGATCAAGATATTTAACAAGTTTTGAGTTATTTTTCCTTGCAATATACTCTGGGATCACACTCATTGGGCCGGGTCTATGAAGAGCAACCATGGTCATAATGTGCTCAACGGGAGTTGGCGAAAGATCCTTACGATAGCGTAACATGCCGCTCCCCCCGAGTTGAAAAACTCCCATTGTCTCGCCTCGGCCCAACATTTCAAACGTTTTCTTGTCATCAAGAGGAATCTTACCCGCATCAATCTTAACGCGGCGTGTGCGCTTTACGATGTCTATGGCTGCCCCTAAAATTGACAAATTCCATATTCCTAAAATATCAAACTTGATAAGACCCACATCTTCGCACGCATGCATCTCGTATTGGGTTATAACCTTGTCCCCAGAAGGCTCAAGTTGTAAAGGAGTAAAGTCGGTAAGCTTTGTTGGGGCAACAACGATTCCGGCTGCGTGAACTGATACATGGCGGGCGCTGCCCTCAACTTTATGCGCAAGATCTAAAATTCGTTTTGCGTCAGGATCCCCCTCATACATCTGTTTGAGCTCGAGCGAGGTTTCAAGAGCTGTTGGAACATCTATCGGGAATCCTTGTCGCGGAGGAGGCGTAACTTTTGAGATTCTGTCACCAACAGCATACGGATAACCCAAAACCCGTGCTACGTCCCGAACTGCAGCCCGAGCAAGCATTCGGCCAAATGTGCAAACTTGCGCTACTTTTTCTTGTCCGTACTTATCTACGATGTATTGAATGATTTCCTCACGTCTATCGTCTGCAACATCAAAATCTATATCGGGTGGAGAAGGCCGGTAGGGGTTCAAGAATCGTTCGAAAGGAAGATTGTAACTGAGCGGGTTAACAGTTGTAATCCCCAAAACATATGACACCAAAGATCCGGCTGCGGAACCTCTGGTATTAGTAATAATGCCTTTTTGGCTTACCCAATTTGCCACATCCATAACGATGAGAAAGTATGGAGCATATCCTTTATCAATTATGATCTTCAGTTCATGTTCTAATCGCTCTTTAGTTTCTTTATTGGGGTTGGAAATTTTTTCTGGCAGACGCTCATAGGCTATTTCCCTAAGATATTCACCAGGTGACGAATGATTTGGGAGGGAAAACTCTGGAAAGAACCACTTACCCATTGTGTTTATTTCAAGGTTGCATTTCTCGGCAACCTTTCCGGTATTCGAAATTGCATCGGGAAGATCAGGAAAAAGTTCCTCCATTTCTTTTGGCGATCTTATATAGAAGGTTGGGCTGTCGACAAATCGTATTCTTTTAATATCCGAGACTTGCTTTCCTGTCGCTACACAAACCAATACATCTTGAGCTTCTGCGTCGTCCGGGTCTATATAGTGGGAATCGTTTGTTGCAACAATTGGAATTCCTAACTCTCGTGAAAGTTTAACAACACCATCATTGACGAGTTTTTCGTTCCTTGCCATCTCCGTAAGCTCCTCCTTAATCTCTCGGCTTTCTGCTTTATCGATAAATCTGCCGAACTCATGCCGCTGGACTTCAAGAAAATAATCTTCCCCAAAAACACTTTGGAACCATTCCGCGATTTTTCGTGCTTTATCGTATTCATTGCCAGAGAGTGCCTGCGCGATTTCTCCTAGAGCACAAGCGGAAGTACAAATAAGCCCTCCTGAATATTTTTTTAGCGTTTCTTTGTCAAACCGCGGTCTGTAGTAGTAGCCCTCAAGATGCGCAATTGTTGTTAGTTTCATGAGGTTCCTGTACCCTTCCTCATCTTTGGCTAGAAGGAGAAGGTGGTTATTCTCTACTTTCCTTCCGCTCTCCTTTTTTAGCTTGTGGTCTTGATTTGCCGTATAAGCCTCAAGCCCAATTATTGGTTTTATTCCTTCTTTTCTTGCGGCTTTATAAAATTCAATTGCACCGTAGAGCGCGCCATGGTCTGTCATTGCTACAGAATCCATCCCCATCTCCTTTATGCGGCCGACAAGTTTTGCAATATTCGAGAGGCCATCAAGAAGAGAGTACTCTGTATGAACATGGAGATGAACAAACCTTGTTTTGCTCATATCCATATTTTACACTTTTACTTTTTGTTTGAGAAGCCCCATGGCTTCCTGAGGAAGTGCTCGTCCACGGGTCGTAGACATTATTTGGCCGAGTAAAAACTGCAGCGCACCTTCTTTGCCTTTTTTATAGTCTTCAACAGCTTTTGGATTCTCTTTAATAGACTGAAGTACCGCTTTCTCTAATTCTTCATTAGATAGAACAGCCGTTTTTCTCCCGCCTCGCAACATTTCAACCAACTTCGCTGGTGAAATTTTCTCCCTATCTGGTTTTTTGTTAACTATCACATTTGCTATTTCTTTTGGCGATACTCCATGCTTTTTCCCAATTTGGACCGCTTCTTCAAAGTAGCCCAAAATGGTTTGTGTCTGTGTCAGAATAATCGCGTATTGGTTCGATACTCCATATTCTTTCTCAATTCTCTGTCTTTTCCCCCGGGGAAGTTCGGGGAGTCCTTCTCTTATCTCCTGAAAATACTCTTGTGTAAAATCCAGAGCAGGGATATCAGGTTCTGGAAAGTAGCGATAATCCTGCGCTTCTTCTTTTGTTCTCTGGGAGCGTGTTACACCCCTTGTCTCGTCATACCCACGTGTTTCCTGAATGGGCATCTCACCGTTATCTAGCATTTCCGCTTGTCTTTTTATCTCATATTCCACCGCATTCTTCGTGAAACGAAACGAGTTGATATTCTTCAACTCCACTTTGTAATCCGGCAATCTTTCAACATGTCCTTCGACGGTGAGCTCAGGACGATCGAACCGCTGAGGACGAACAGAGATGTTCGCTTCGAGCCTCATTGATCCTTTCTCCATGTCCGCATCTGAAATTCCTAAATCCCGAACGAGTTGTCGCAACTCCTTAACAAACTCTCCGACTTCATCGGATGATGTAAAATCAGGCTCCGTTACTATCTCAACTAGTGGCACTCCACTTCTATTAAAATCAACTAAAGTTACCTCTTTCCCGTCGACTTTTTGATGAATAAGTTTTCCCGTATCCTCCTCTAAGTGCACCCTTTTTATGCGAACTTTATCCCCAGATTCCAGATTCCAGATTCCAGATTCCGCCAAGGGCAAATCGTATTGACTTATTTGATACCCTTTGGGAAGGTCTGGATAAAAATAATGCTTCCGGTCAAATTTGCTGTGTTTAGCAAGTTTGCACTCTAGGGCTGCACCCAAAAGCTGTGCCCAGCGTATCGCTTGCTCATTTGGCACGGGAAGAGCGCCAGGAAGCCCTAAACAAACAGGGCAGGTTTGCATATTTGGCTTCTTTGCAAAGTGATCGGCCGAACAAGAACAAAACATCTTGGAGCGAGTCCCCAACTCAACATGTACTTCAAGACCGATTACGGGTGTATACTTCATAGTGTCGGTTTTCTCCTGTGGAAATCAGTTAAGTTTTGGAAAGCAGCTCCTGCTTGGAAAAGAGTGGACTCATCAAATTCTTTCCCGATAAATTGCATGCCGACGGGTAGGCCTCCGGTAGTAAACCCGCAGGGGAGAGCCAGGGCCGGAAGACCAGCGAGATTAACACCAACCGTTAGGACATCTGAAAGATACATCTCAAGGGGATCATCACTTTTCTCGCCCAATCTAAAAGGAGGTGTGGGTGAAACAGGTGCAAGAAGAATATCTACTTTCTCAAATACGTTTATAAAATCACTTTTAATTAGACCTCGGACTCTATCAGCTTGGTTGTAATATTTATCTGCATACCCTTTTGAAAGTGAATATGTTCCCAGCATTATTCGGCGCTTTGCCTCTGGCCCAAAAAGACTCCTATCATTCCCGTACCGCACGCCATCATACCGCGAGAGATTCGAGGAAACCTCCGAGGCCATTAAAATGTAATAAGCAGAAATTCCGTATTCTGTATGGGTAAGTGAAACTTCGAAAACATGGGCACCTGCATTCTCTAAAACTTCGGCTGCGCTCTTAACTGCTTTTATTATTTCGCCCGATATGCCGGGAGCAAGGTACTCCTTAGGAATTCCAACCCTCAAGCCTTTAACCCCACCCTTTTGTTTGTCTTCATAATCTGGTATAGGATTATTGCTACTTGTTGCATCGTGTTCATCGCGACCTGCGGTAATCTTCAGGATCCTGGCTGCATCTTCAACCGTCCGCGCCATGTGTCCCATTGAGTCCAAGGACGAGGCCATTGCGACAACGCCGTAGCGCGAGACTCGCCCATAAGTAGGTTTTAAACCAACAACGCCACAAAAAGATGCTGGAAGTCTTATCGAACCTCCAGTATCAGTTCCGGTTGCGGCAAGAGCAAATCCGCTGACAACGGCAGCCGCAGAACCGCTTGAGGAGCCTCCTGGAACAAAGCTCTGATCCCACGGATTTCTGGTTGGCCCAAAATCTGAATTCTCGCCTGATGAGCCGTGTCCCCATGCGTCGCAATTTAGTTTCCCTAAAACTATTGCTCCTGCTCCCAAAAGTCTGGACACAGAGGTTGCAGAATACTGCGGAATATAATTTTCTAAAACTTTTGAAGCAGCCGTAGTTCTAACACCTTTTGTTAAATAAAGATCTTTATGGGCAATGGGCACGCCCAGGAGAGGAAGTTCGGCAAACACATCTTTTCCGTAGTCTGTAATTTTTCTATCAGCCCCATCCGCGTCAGTTCTTGCCTGATCAAAAGTTCTGGTAATAAAAGAGTTAATCTCGCCATCGTACTTCTCAACCCTTTCTATGAATCTATCAACGACCTCCCTAGCCGAAAATTCTTTTTTAATAAGTCCTTCTTGAAGCTTCTTTATTGTCAATTCTGTAACTTTCATGGTTCGACTCCGCTCACCATTACTATTCCCTATCACTATCACTAAAAACCGCCGGCGCAACAAAAAGCCCATTGTGTACGGTCTTTGCATTTGATATCGCCTCCTCTTGTGTTAAACAGTCCTCTGTCCCCACTACATCCCCTCTTGTTCTCATGTCTT
>CAZLZK010000002.1:6157-38312 GCA_964564005.1 uncultured Gammaproteobacteria bacterium | reverse complement strand
CTTGCTTTAGTTCTAGCTAAGGAAGGATTTGAGGTTGTGGGTGTTGACATAGATGAAACTCGTCTGCAATCTCTAAAGGATGGTAAAATGCCCTTCCTTGAAGAAGGCGCAGAGAAGATTTTAAAAGAAGTCTATGGCAATGGTTTTACTGTTGCTCATGAAAATACTTTACTTAATCTTTTACCGAATTTCGATACAGTCATTTTAACTCTTGGAACAACGATTGATGATAGCTTAAACCCAAACATTACGCAGATAACTGATTTTTTTGAGAAGTTTCAATCGTCGATACGGAAGGGACAGCTTTTTATCTTAAGGAGTACACTCTCGGTTGGTACAACAGAATATATTGCAAGGTTCATTAAAAAGAGTTTGAATTTTGAAGTAGGAAAAGATATTTATCTGGCAGCCTGTCCCGAGAGAATAAGAGAAGGCCATGCCATTCAAGAGCTTTACAAGCTGCCACAAATAATTGGTGCGGATGATTCAAAAAGTCAAGAAAAGGCAGGTTTAATTTTTAAGAAAATCACCGATAAGATTTTTCTTACTGATTCAAAGTCGGCTGAGTTAGCAAAACTTTTTAATAATGCCTATCGCTATATTGATTTCGCAATTGGCAATGAATTTCTGCTAATTGCTGAAAGCCACAATCGCAATATTTATGATATTTTAAAATTTGTAAATGAAGATTATGAAAGAGCGAGGGTGAAACCACCCGGACTTACTGCAGGCGCTTGTTTAGTTAAAGATAGTTTCTTCTTAATCGATAGAAGCCCGTATCTAGATTTGGTGGGGGCCGCTTGGAGAATTAACGAAAATATTCCTGGATTTTTAATAGAAAAATTGAAAAGAGAAGTAGGTTCTTTGTCTGAAAAAAAAGTGGCCTTACTAGGGCTTACATTCAAAAGAGATATTGATGATACTAGAAACTCTCTGTCATTGAAATTGCAGCAATATTTAATTAGAGAAGGTGCAGAAGTCTACCCACACGACCCGTACATAGACTCTTTCTCTCTAGAAGAAGCGCTGCGTGGAGCAGATGTTGTCGTGATAGCAATGAATCACTCTCCATTTAAGAAATTGACATTAGATTATATTAGAAAAGTTACGAACAGAAAATGTACTATTTGTGATATATGGAATGTTCTTGGATCTAATAAAATTGTTTTTTCTCTTGGTCGAGTAGCCCCTACAATTGTCAGAAAATAGATGAGACCCCTGATAAGTCATAAATATTACCATCGAAGAATAAAGCAAACATTGGGGTTTATTATTCCGAAGGATAAAAAGGTTTTAATCTTTGATGCAGAAGGGCGTTTTAAGAAAAAAATTGAGTCAGATGAAAAGTTTGATTATATCTTTTTAAACGGGTCTTTAAATAAAAGTAAAGATATAATGAACTTATTGCAGACTCTTCCAAAGTTTTGTCACCCGTCAACAAGAGTTTTAATTTATCAGCATAATTATTTATGGCAGTGGATTCTTACTTTAGCTGAAAGATTTAAGCTCAAACGCCAAGAAGGCGTACAAAACTGGTTATCAATCGATGATACAAGAGTCTACCTTTCGGGATCCGGTTTTGAGGTAACCAGGATATTTAAAAGAACGCTCTGTCCCATTTTTGCAGCGGGCGTTGGACCTACACTAAATTGGGTTGCTGTAATTCTCCCATTTTTTGATTTTTTAAAACTTGATCAGTTTATCTTGGCCCGACCTTTACCAGAACTTTTCTCTCGAGTTTTGCAAGAGAGTCTAACGGTTTGCATAACTGTTAGAAATGAGAAAGAAAATATTGAAAAAATAGTTAAGGCGCTGCCAGCTGTCTGCAAAGAACAAGAAATTTTATTTGTAGAAGGACACTCGAACGATGGGACAAGAGAGGAAATAGAGAAGATGATTAAAAAATATCCTGGGAAAAACATAAGGGTTATTGGGCAACCGGGTAAAGGGCAGGGGGATGCAATCAGGGTTGGTTTTAAAGATGCTAAAGGAGATATAATTATTCTTTATGAAGGTGATGGTACATCCGACACAGGAGATCTAAAATATTTTTATGAAGCAATGAAGCAAGGACGATTTGAATTTATAGAAGGTAGCAGATTTGTGTATCCGTTTGCATCAGAAGCTATGCCCATTCCTAATAAGTTGGGTAACATCTTTTTTGCAAAATGGTTTTCATTTTTCTTAGGCCAGAGAACAACAGATGTCCTGTCGGGCATTAAGGCAATCTTTAAAAGGGATTACGACCTTTTGTTTGAGAGGTGGGGTTTTCTAGGATTACAAGATCCGTTTGGAGATTTTGAGCTTTTGTATGGTGCAGCTAGGATGGGTCTAAAATTTGGGGAAGTGCCGATGCGTTATTACCCAAGAATCTATGGTGAGTCAAAAGCTCATGTAGTAAAACATGGATTATATCTATTGGGGATGGCAACAAAGGGCTACTTGATTTTCAGGAGAAGTTAGATTACTATTCTCATCATGAAAGTTCCTCAGTTATCACCTTGGCTTGGGAAGGAAGAGTATAGAGCAATTAAAGACTGCTTTGACAATAATTGGATAACTGAAGGGCCAAAAGCTAAGGAATTTAGTGAAAAGCTGCTTAAGTTAATGGGCGCAAAATATGGTGTTTTTGCTCCAAATGGCACCTTGGCGCTTTATTTAGGGTTAAGAGCTTTAGGCATCGGACCGGGGGACGAGGTTATAGTTCCTGATTTTACCTTTCTCGCTTCAGCAACTTCAGTTGAGATGACTGGTGCAACCCCCGTCTTTGTAGATGTAAATCGCAAAAATTTTCAAATAGATCTATCAAATGCTGATAGGCTGGTAACTAAAAGAACCAGAGCTATTATGCCGGTGCATATTTTTGGGACGGTTGCCGACATGACAAGTGTACTAAAATTTGCAAAAAAGCATAAGTTAAAAATTATTGAAGATGCCTGTGAAGCAATTGGAGTACATCGTGGAGGTAGACATGCAGGGACTTTTGGTGAAATTGGATGTTTTTCATTTTTTGCTGATAAAACTATTACTACAGGCGAAGGAGGATTTGTGGTAACAAGTGATGAAAAACTGCATGAGAAAATGGTTTACTTCAGGCAGCAAGGAAGGTTAAATAGGGGTACTTGGATACATCCTAAGATAGGCTATAACTTCAGAATGACTGATCTTCAAATAGCGGTTGGTTTAGTTCAGCTAGGAAAACTTAGAGAGATTAAAAAAAGAAAACTTAAAATACTGGCTTTATATAAGAAGTTGCTGGCAGGAGTGAGAGGAGTCACCTTCTTTGAGCCGGATAAAGGAGTAGAGATAATACCCTTCAGGGTTTGTATTTTAGTTGAGCGGGCCCACGAGCTAATGGCGTATATGAGGCAAAAGGACATAGAGCCAAGGTCATTTTTCTACCCATTGCACAAACAACCGGGTTTCTCATACCTAAAATTTAAAGGTAAAAATTATAAAGATAGTGATTTTCCAAATGCAGTATATGGATATGAACATGGAATCTGTTTACCGGTTTTCCCAACGTTAACTAGGGAACAAGTGGAGTATGTTTGTAACGTTGTAAAGGATTTTCA
This sequence comes from uncultured Gammaproteobacteria bacterium, assembly GCA_964564005.1. Taxonomy (GTDB): domain Bacteria; phylum Patescibacteriota; class Microgenomatia; order UBA8517; family UBA10165; genus CAZLZK01. Next base: position 34,737 of record CAZLZK010000002.1, on the reverse strand, counting down.
AAATGCCAAGTAGCTTGTATCATAAATATTATGACGCCATTTATCAGAACAAAGACTATAAAAAGGAAACTAACTTAGTTTTTAACCTCTCTAGAAAGTTCGGTATAAAATCTCCTCAAAAAATCCTAGAAATTGGTTGCGGCACCGGAAATCATACGAGGCTTTTATCCAAGAAAGGCATAAATTTAGTTGCCATAGACACTGACCTTGAGATGGTGAAAATTGCCAAAAAGAAGTTGGGTGATTCTCCAAATGTCAAGATACTTCACACCCCTGTTGAAAGTTTAAAAGAAAGGAATTTTGATTTAGCAATAGCCATGTTTAATGTTGTAACTTATATTACGGATACAGAAGGTTTACACTCTTTTATGCGAGGTGTCTCTCGTGTGCTTGGCAAGGGTAGCATTTTTGTTTTCGATATGTGGAACGGCGTCGCCGCGATTAAAGATCCGCCGGGTTCTAAAAACACTTCGCTAAAATATAAAGGGAAGACAATAAACTGTAAGCTGACTTCCAAAACAGATTTCTTCAATCAGACAACAACGCTTAATTACTTCATAAAAGCAACTGACGACGAGAGGACAGAAAAAGGCGATTTCTCTTTCACCCAGACCCTTTGGACGCCAATGCAAGTTCGCTCGGCGTTTCAAGAAGCGGGACTAGAAGAGGTCTTATGTTCACCTCTCTTGCAACCCAATAAGAAAGCCACAGCGAGCGATTGGAAAATTATGTTCTGTTGCAGAAGGTCCAAAGGACCCAGTTCTGAAGATTGATAGAAGTCTGAATTGTAAAATTTATTACACGATGGCAGAAGTTCCGAAAGCGCCGGGCCCTGAGAGCCAGGAAGTAGAAAGAAAGAAATTAATTGATTTAACTCGAGCGACGGTTGTGCTCCTGAGTGATTTTCCTCCAATATCAGTTGATGCAATCTTTTTCCATGCCCGCTCTTATTTTGATGCTGGGAAGCAAGATATATTTAAAGTAGCTGCCGATATGATTAGAGAAGAAAGGGCCAGGTACATTGTTCTAGCCGATTCTGAGGGAGAGAGAGTTGGTGAAACAACCCCTCGAATGGCATATCCCGGGAAGTCCTTGTGGACAGACAGACTAGTTAGACTAGGAGTTAAACAAGAGCAAATAATTTATAGCTCTCATCTTGAGGGTGAGAAAGGATTTCATACTCGAACAGAGAGTGACGCCTTTTTAGAAACGGCAAGACAAAGAGGGTTTAAGAGCGCAGTATTATTGACCCAGCCCCATCAGGTAGTTAGAGCCATGCTTGGTACAGTAAGGGTTATAAACGAAAGAGGTTTGTCAATCAATGTTTGGTGCATGTTTCCTCAGCTAACTGATTGGAATAAAAGAGTAATGGGTTCCCAAGGGAACGAGCTTAAACCAAGGATTGAACATATAGAAGACGAAATAAAAAGAATTTTCACATATCAAAAGGAAGGTGCCCTCGCCACATTCGACGAACTTTTTGAGTATCTTAAAAAGAGGGATGGGTAAAGGCTACCCTCTGGGAATAAGTGAGGCTGGTCTAAATAAGGGTTGCGAATGACACTTCTTAATCTCCCTGTTTTTAGTTATTAATAAACACCTTGTCTTCTTTGAAAGGACCATTTTTAAGCTCTATAAGCGCGGAATCTTTAAGAAAGTGGAAGCCGTGGCCGCCGGCAAGTGCCAGAAAAGCTTGACCCGTCTGAAGAATAATGTATTTAAAGAACTTCTTATCTGGTCCATAAAGGTCTATTCTGACCTTTCCCCGAATTACGATAAAACATTCCTGTAGGGTCTTGGTGATTCTTTTTTGTGGGGTGTGCACGTGTGCCCGAAGAGAGGTGCCTTTAGGGTGCACAAGGGTTAAAAGCCCCAGTGCTTCCTTGGCATCTGTGTGGGCGATAGAGCCTTTTGGAAATACCGAAAGGCGGATTCCTATCAATGTATTTTTGTAGAATATTTTTTCCATCTCTGTTTTGTTTATCCAAATAGCCTTCAATGCGCAATATAACAGATTTTCATTTTGTAGTAAAGATTGTGAAAGCAATCGTTGTAGATTACAATCGAATAAGCGAAGCTTGTCTTCGAATAAACAATGCTTGACAGATTACAATATTTTTTGTCCTATCTTTTTATTAGGGTTCTAAGTTTTAATTATTTTGTTATTAGAAAGATTATCAGTGATGTCTTGAAAGGGCAGAAGTACAATAATGTCTTAGATTTTGGTTGTGGGATTGGAATCTTAGCGCCACTCTTTTCTCCAAAACAATATCTTGGTATCGATATTGATCCAAGGGCCATCACTTATGCCAAGAGAAAATATCAAGAGTACACATTTCGGGTTGGTGACGTGACAAAGTTAAGGTTGCACAAAGGATTTGACTTGATTGTGGTTGTGGGGGTGTTACACCACCTGAACGATAGAGAACTGCAAGCTAGTTTAGGAGTCATGAAATCGTTGCTTATGTCAAATGGAAAAATTATTATGATAGAAGCTATACCTCCAATTTATAAGTGGAATATTCTTAGCCACATTTTGAGAAGTTTGGATAAAGGGCATTATGTGAGAGATGTAGAAAGTTATAGATCACTGATAAGTGGCGGCTTAGAAATTGAAAGGCAATTTAGGAAGAAAGGGGGAACTTTTGATTATGGTGTTTTTATCATTCGTGCCAAAGTGGGTAAGACATAAGTTCACCCTGCCCACAATTCTTTTACTCGGGCTGATTCTTCGCTTTGTTATCGTCTACCCCGGCTATTACTCTCATGGCGATGAACTAATGTATGCCCAGGCTGTATATATGATTACCCACAAAACATTGAGTATGCAACTACAATGGCTAGGTTACCCTCCATTGGTTGGGTGGATTATGCTGGTTGCATTTGCCGGTGTGTTTATTCCGGCGGCATGGTTTTTAACACTAGTCCGCCATTTCAATGATATTTGGATGTTCCTTTTGCCTGCTTTTGCCGGACTTTTGGGTGTTGTGTTCTTACTTCGCAAGTTAATACATTGGGACAACAGGAAAACTTTAGTTGTTTCTCTTCTGTTCCTCTGGGTTGTTCTTATTATCTCGGGAACCATAGCAATTTCTCAAACAAATCTTTTTCACAAAGAGGTCTTTGGCAGAAATTGGGCCAACGCTTTATATTGGGGACGTTATCTGACAGCTATCTTTGGTAGCGGAGCAATTTACCTTACATATCAAGTCGCCCATACCCTCTTGGGGAAAAAGAGCACTGCGCTTCTTGCAGCATTTTTGGTAGCAGTTAATTACAGGCTTATTCTGAGTAGCCATATTGGCTTTATAGACATGTACAATGTCTTTTTCCTTTTAGCTGTTCTTTTGGCAGTTGGCGCGTTATTAAAGGAGCCAACCTTGAAAAGATATTTAATTTGCGGGGTTTTAGTAAGCCTATCCTTCTTGACAAAATATCAAATCTATGCATTTTTCCCTTTTTTCCTTGCTCACCTAGTGATCAGCTGGAAGTACTCAAAGAAGAACCTTAAAAAATTTTGGGCAGAATTCTTGAGCCCGAAAGTGATCATTGGAGGGCTCGTGTCTTTAGGAATAGTCTTGATTTCTCACATACACTATTTCCAGCACTGGGAAAGGGTTTTGGAGTTACATAGATATGAAGCTGCAAAATATGCTTTTGGGTTAAACACGATCAGCATTTTCCCTGCTTCTTACATGTATCATTTTGGGGTAGGTGCGCAACTCACTTGGTTTGCGATATTTGGTATTTTAATAGGGTTTTTAAAAAAAGATTTAAGGCTTACCACACTTTTATTGCTCTCAATATTTCCAATAAACATTTACTTATATATGTATTATACAGGAGGGGGTTTCTTCACAAGGAATACCATAGTCTTAATCCCCATGCTTCTTATTTTCTCGGCTCTATGTATTGAATATATATTTAACTTACTTTTCAAAAGAAAGGGGCTGTTTATTAAGATGGTTGGGGCCATTTTTTTTGTAGGAGCTTTGTTTTTTGGACTTAAGGACCACGTTATCAACGATAAAATAATGATTCAGGGATACTCTCAAAAATCAACTTTTATTGAGGCAAGAGAGTGGACAGAAAAAAATATTAAGGGAGACGTGACTCTTGCCACATATGAACATAACCCCTCAAGTAAAGACAAGCAAGTTCAGGTAAAATCCTTATCATATCTTAGCAAGGTATTTTCATATAAAGAACTAAAACAAGAAGGTTATGACTATGCGATTTTAGACATGAATGATATCCAGGGAGCGTTTATGTGGTGGATGAGGCAGTCGCCAGAAATTGGCATTAAATTTTGGAATAAACCGAATGACCTCCTTTCACAAAACTACATAGCCCTGGCGTTAAGGGAAACTTTATGGTCACATACACTCAAAGCCTTCCTTACTCGTTGGCAGGCGGCTGGAGATAATTATGTGGTATTTAGACTAGAAAAAGACAAAAACCAGGAATTCTTATCAATTGCTAAATATACTTTCGAAGATAATAAATGGACCCCCCTCTATTATTTACCTAAGGATAAAGAGGACCTAAAGGTAGACAAGGATGGGAGAGATGGCAATGAGGCGCTAGTAATTAAAAGTCGTGGTTCTTTCCCGGGATCGGTGAGGTGGCAATCTCCTTATTTTGAAGTAAAGTCAGGTTATGGATATAAGTTGGTGGGTTGGATCAAAAATGTCAGTGAGTTAGCCAAGGAATCAAGAGACGGATTTTTAAGGCTGGACTTTTATTCAGAAGAAGTACCGGCTAGCATTACCGCGAGGCCCATTGTCAGTTTTGTATCAGAGAGAATATATGGTAAAAGTGAGTGGCATAAGGTTGAAGTTTATGGCACTGCACCGGAAGGCACACGGTTGGGAGCGATAGGTTTTCAGGGAGACAATCCTCAGGTGGGTTTTTATCTGGATAGCGTAGAAGTAATGGAAACGAGAATACGCCAGCCAGCTTCTGATTTACAACCAACTACCATTTTGGACGATGACTTGTTCTTGCCTAATAACAGAGGTATACTATGAAGCTCCCCGCCATTGGCGGGGTATCTTCTAAGCTTCACAAGCAAGATTTGCTTGTGAATTACTCGTCCGCTAGTCGGCGGACTCGTGAGTCAATTCATCTGCGGTTTGAAGACCACAGTATTCTTGACTTGCTTATAAGACTATCAGATATCGGCTAGGTGTGATATAAAGTAGGTACTAATTTATTCATCTATCTATGATTAAATTTGCGATTGTTGGTTGCGGTAGAATTGCCCCAAGGCATGCACAGTCCATCGTAGGTTGCAGTAACGCCAAGCTAACGGCCGTTTGCGACGTTGTTGGAGAAAAGGCAAACACTCTTGCAAAACAATACCACTCCCACCCTGTTTTCAGTTTTGAAGAAGTGCTTTCAAGGCGCGACGTCGACGTTATAAATATCTGTACACCTTCTGGTTTACATGCCCAGATGGCTATAAAAGCTTTGCGAAAAGGTAAACACGTGTTAGTCGAAAAACCGATGGCTTTGACAGTGAAAGATGCGGAAGAAGTTATTAAAACGGCAGACAGATATAAGAGGAAACTTTGTGTAGTTCTGCAAAATAGATACAACAGTCCGATGCAAGATGTAAAAAAGCTGGTTCTGCAAAAAGGGTTGGGAAAAATTTATCTAGGCAACATCACAGTTAGATGGTATAGACCTCAAGAATATTATAACGATGGGTGGCATGGTACGAAAGATATGGATGGGGGAGTATTAATGAATCAAGCAATTCATCACATCGATGCATTACAGTGGTTGATGGGAATGCCCAGAGCAGTGTTTTGCAAAAAAGCCACTCTTGCCCACGAAATGGAGACGGAAGATACGGCGTTAGCTTTTTTGGAATTTCCAGGAGGTGCACTTGCTTCTCTTGAGGCGTCGACTATCTGTTGGCCTCAAAACTTAGAAGGATCAGTCTCGCTGTTTGGCGAGACTGGGTCTGTTAAGATCGGAGGAACGGCTCTGAACAGACTCGTTATTTGGAAGGTGAAAGGTGAAGAGGATAGGGAACATGAAATATTAACTCTTGCAGATTCTGACCCTGCTTCTGTCTACGGAAATTCTCATACCCAAGTAATTGAAGAGATGATCTCGGCAATAGAACAAGATCGGGACCCCGCGACCTCAGGATTAGAAGGAATAAGGTCTTTGCAGATTGTAGAAGCTCTTTATAAATCTGCAGAAATCGGTAAAAAGGTCAATTTATAAATTAAAAAATATGAACTTTAAAGCAGGCAAAGACCCCCGGATTGATAAGTTTGTGATTATTGGATGCCAACCAAAACAAAAAACGAAGCCTACTGTAATTGGGAATAAAGCCAACATTCGCTCCCACACGGTTATTTATGCAGGCAATATTATAGGAAATAATTTTCAGACAGGACACGGAGTTTTAATTAGAGAATTAAATGTCATAGGTGACAATGTTAGCGTTGGTTCCCACACGGATATAGAGCACCACGTAACGATTGGCAATAATGTTAGAATCCATTCAAATGTCTTTATACCAGAGTATACAGTTTTGGAGGATGATGTTTGGGTTGGTCCTACAGTGACTTTTACCAACGCTAAGTATCCTGCGTCTCCAAGAGCAAAAGAAGGTTTAAGTGGAGTTACTGTTAAAAGTAGAGCTAAAATTGGGGCAGGAGCAGTTCTCTTGCCTGGGGTAATTATTGGAAGAAATGCCCTAATAGGCGCGGGTAGCGTGGTAACTAAAGATGTTCCTGAGAATTCAGTTGTGGTGGGCAACCCAGCAAAGGTTGTCGCGCGCTTACCCGATTTAAAATATGATAGCGGGGAGAAAATATATCCATAGCCCTTTTTTGTAAACAGAGTTCTTTTCATGAGACCCAAATATAAAATTCCCCTGGTAAATCTCAAGCTTCAGTACAAAAGCATTAAAAAAGATATTGATGAGACGATAAACGGTGTTATCAAAAACACCAATTTCATTATGGGAGAAGAGGTAAAAATTTTTGAGGAGGCCTTTTCTCGATTTATAGGCGCGAAGTATACAATAGGGGTAGCATCTGGAACAGATGCTTTATTTTTGTCGTTACTAGCTTTGGGAGTAAATTCTGGAGATGAAGTTGTTACGACTCCCCATAGCTTTGTAGCAACAGCTTCAGCAATTTCCATGTGCGGGGCCACCCCTGTGTTTGTAGATATAGATCCTAAAACATATAACATAGATCCGGAAAAGATTGAAAATAAGATAACAAAAAAGACTAAGGGGATAATTCCTGTCCACATTTATGGGCAACCGGCCGATATGGACCCTATAATCGAAATCGCAAAAAAGCATAAACTCTTTATCCTAGAAGATGCTGCACAAGCTCACGGTGCTTTGTATAAAGGAAGGTGTGTAGGCACTATTGGGGACGCGGCCGTTTTCTCCTTTTATCCCGGTAAGAACTTAGGAGCTTATGGAGATGCTGGCGCAGTTATTACTAATAATGAAAGCATTACGCAGACACTCAGATTATTGAGAAACCATGGAAGGAAAGAGAAATATACACATGATATTTTAGGCTATTCATCAAGAATGGATACGCTTCAAGCGGCAGTCCTTTTAGTAAAATTAAAATACCTCAAAAAGTGGAATGAGAGAAGGCGTGAAGTTGCCCAACTCTATAACAATCTACTTAAAGATTTACCCGTTGTCACGCCTTTCGAGCCAGAGGGCGTAAAATCCGTCTATCACCTTTACGCCATACAAGTTGAGGACAGAGATAGTGTGTATGACGAGATGAGGAAAAAGGGGATTGAGGTTGGAATCCACTATCCCATTCCTCTTCATCTTCAACCTGTTTTTAAATCTTTGGGACACAAGGAAGGAGACTTTCCCCATGCGGAGGAACTAGCGAGACACACATTATCTCTTCCTATTTTTCCCGAGATCACCAATAGTGATATTCAGGAAGTAGCATCTTCGTTGAAGAAAAATTTGAAGAAGGTCTAGAAAATTGTTAGAATCTGATGGCTTTTCATTCGAAGACAAGCTTTGCTTAATCGAAGACAAGCTTTGCTTAATTCGAGTCTGCGAGAACAAGCTATGCTTATGATTAAGGGTAAAAGGATTTTTATAACCGGCGGACAGGGATTTATTGGCACTAGCCTCTGTAAGGCGTTATCTAAAAGTAACAAGATAATGACTTTTGATAACTTGCGGAGGAACGCATTTCAATACTTCCAAAAAGATATAAATAAGAAAAACACCCGAAATGTGGTTGGCGATATTCTAGACAGAAATTTTCTTAAAAAAACGGTCAGCGATTTCAAGCCTAATATAGTACTTCATTTAGCAGCTATGGCGGGAGTAAGCGACTATTATCATCAGCCCGTTAAAACCATGGAAGTTAATGCAGTCGGGACATACTCCGTTCTTGAGGCAATAAAAGACCTTAGACTAGAGAGGTTGGTTTATTTTTCTACCAGCGAAGTGTATGGGCCCATGGCTTTTGGGGCAAAGGAGGATGGGGTGACAGCCCAAGGTCAATTGAAACAGAGAAGATGGACATATGGTATCAGTAAACTGGCTGGAGAAGGCCTTACTTTTGCCTATGCTGTCCAGTATGGCATTCCGGTAACTTCGATCCGGCCGTTCAATATTTATGGACCTGGGCAGGTAGGGGAAGGAGCAATCCAGATCTTTGCAAGACGGGCAATCGAAAATCAAGAAATACGAATAACCGGTGACGGGAATCAAATTAGAGCCTGGTGCTATATTGATGATTTTATTGACGCGATGATGGCTATCTTAGAGAGAAAAGAAGCTGTAGGGGAAATATTTAATATTGGGAATCCGTCTGGGACCATAACCACTTATAATCTTGCTAAGGTAATTATTGCTTTGGCAAAGTCTCGCTCTAAAATGAAATTTATTCCCCATATAGAAGTAGATATTGAACTTAGAGTACCGAGTATTCAAAAGGCAGGTAAATTGCTAGACTATAGACCCAAGGTCGAACTCGAGGAAGGTATTACGAGGTCCATTAAGTGGTATAGAGAAAACCCGATAGAGGATGAGAAAAGTTAAGATCCCCATTACCAAACCATATTTTGACACTTCGGAGGAGGAAGCGCTTACCACGGTTATTCGTTCTGGTTGGGTTACCCAAGGGCCGAAAGTTGCAGAGTTTGAGAGCTTGGTCGCAGACTATGTAGGCGTAAAGTACGCTGTTGCAACAACTTCTGGAACCACCGCACTTTTTTTAAGTTTATATATGTATGACATTGGTCCAGGGGATGAAGTAATTGTGCCATCTTTTTCTTTTATTGCAACCGCAAATGTTATTGTCCACACCGGCGCAAAGCCGGTCTTTGTTGATATAGACCCGAGAACATACAACCTTGATCCAGAAGAGGTCGAGAAAGCAGTTACTAAGAATACAAAGGCAATAATGGCAGTTGACCAAGTTGGCCTTCCCTGCGACCTTGACGAGATTCACAAGATTGCCAAAAGACATAGACTGCTCGTTGTTGAAGATGCCGCGTGTGCCCTGGGGAGTGAATATAAAGGAAAGAGAATTGGTTCAATAACCGAGCTTACCTGTTTTAGTTTTCATCCAAGAAAACTTATTACAACAGGAGATGGGGGAATGATTACAACCAATAATAAAAAACTTGCCGAGCAGGCAAGGCTTCTTCGCCACCAAGGGATGGGAATTTCAGATGTCGCGCGACACAAGACAACGAAGGTTATTCATGAAAAATATCCTGAAATAGGCTTTAATTTCCGAATGAGCGATCTCGAGGCAGCAGTTGGGGTTGAGCAAATGAAAAAGCTACCCAAGATTTTAGCAGCCAGAAAGGAACTTGCCGAGCGTTATAACAAAGCCTTTGCAAAAAGCGCACTCATTGTCCCACCTTATGTGCCGCAGGGGTATACTCACAACTGGCAGACTTACGTTGTGCGATTAAGAAAGAACGATAAGATAACAAGAGATTATTTAATGCAGAAGCTCCTGGACGAGGGAATTGCAACAAGGCGTGGGGTTATGGCAGCACACCTTGAAGTTCCCTACCGAAAGTTGGTTGGGAAAGTTTCTTTGCCCGAGACAGAGAGAGCTGCCAAGGAAACTCTTTTGTTACCTCTATATCCCCAAATGACAATAGAGGAGCAAGATTATATAATCGAAGGCGTCTTGAAGGCAACCAAACTAGGATGAAGAAAATAGTGATTTTAGGTACTGGCGGTACATCTCTAGACATCCTTGACACGATTGCAGATTTGGCGGACCGCGGCGAGAAGTTAAAGTGCGTGGGATTTCTTGATGATAACGAAAAGATTTGGGGGAAGAAGATTCACGGTGTTCAAGTTTTAGGACCTCTTAAAAAAGCGTCCTCGTTAAGAGATATCTATTTTATAAACGGGATTGGAAGCCCATCAAATTTCCTAAAAAAAGAAAAAATTATAACGGGATTAGGTATCCCTGCTGAGCGTTTCTTGACAGTCGTTCACCCTACGGCGGCTGTTTCAAAAATGGCTCGGATAGGAAGAGGGGTCGCGATTTTTCAAAACGTTACTGTTACGGCAAACGCTAAAATAGGGGACCATGTAGTGATATTGCCAAATTCCATAGTAAGCCATGATGCGCAAATAGGCGATTATACATGTATTACGGGGGGTGTATGCATATCGAGTCGGGTTAAAATCGGACACTCATGCTATCTGGGTACAAATTCTGCTATCCGGGAGGGGGTAAAGATTGGTGATTTGTGTTTAATCGGGATGGGGAGCGTTGTTCTCAAGGACGTTCCAGAAAAAAGTGTTGTGGTCGGCAACCCCGCAAGGCTTCTTCGCCACATTTGATATACTACCCTTGGAGGAATAGGTGTCTGCGATGAAAAGAAACGCTGTAAAAGAGAGTATCTCTGTTGTAATTCCTGCATTTAATGAATCGGTAACAATCGAGAGTGTTGCGAAAGAAGCCCAAAGGGAACTTAAGGACATCGCCAAGGATTATGAGCTTGTCTTAGTTGATGACGGCTCGCGAGATGGGACTGGGGAGATTATTGATAGACTCGCTAAGCGCGATAAACACATTAGAGCAGTGCACCACAAAGAGAATAGGGGATTTACCGGAGCAATAAAAACTAGCTTTAAAAGCGCAAGAAAAGATTTAGTTTTTTTAGCTCCCGCAGATGGACAGTTTGACTTTAGTGAGTTAAAGAAGTTTGTTGTAGCAATACCACAGTACGATGTTGCCATTGGATATAGAATTCGAAATGAGGAGGGATTAGTTCGGAAGCTTAACTCACGCGTTTTCCACCTCTTATGCCGCTTTCTCCTCGGCATCAAGTTTAAGGAGATCTCGAGTGTCTCTTTATGGAGGCGCAACGTTATTCAATCGATTAAAGTTAAGTCCCACGACAGAAGCGCAATGTTTTTGCCAGAAGTTATCCATAAGGCTTTAAAGAAAAAATACAAGTTTGTTGAGGTCCCAATTAACTGGCGGCCCAGGATGGGTGGGATCCCTAAGGGTTCTGGTTTGAGGATGATTTTGAAGACCATAAAAAGGATGATTCAGTTTTGGTTTGAAGCACGTTCCTGGAAATAAAGATAGGAAAGGAGCTTGCTAGATTTTTGAGTCAATGAGAAAGAAAACTTTAGTAAAAGATTTAACTAGGTGTAGAATCTGTCTTTCTAGAAATTTGTATAAATTTTTGTCTTTAGGCTCGATGCCTATCCCCAATGGTTTTTTAAAAAAAGACCAGCTTTCTAAAAAGGAAGAGCATTTTCCATTAGAGTGCTTTGTATGCATGGATTGTTACCTTGTTCAGCTAACCTGTGTCGTGGATCCTGAATTAATGTTTAAAAACTATGTTTATATTCCATCTACCGCCAAAGTAATGATGAACAACTTCAGCAACCTTGCATATTTAGCCAATCAGAAAGTTAATCTTAAAGGTAATGATCTAGTAGTAGATATTGGTTCTAATGATGGAAGTTTGCTTAGGTTTTTTAAAAATTTCGGCGCAAAAGTTTTAGGTATCGATCCTGCTGAGAATCTTGCTAAAATAGCCATTCAGTCTGGAATACCTACGGAGACCCGCTTATTTAATAAAAATTCTGCTAGCTTTATATTTAAAAAATATGGTAGGGCCAAAGTAATCACCGCAACCAACGTAGTGGCACATATAGACGATTTACATGAGCTAATGCAGGGGGTTGAGGTATTGCTTGACAAAAATGGAATATTCATTACAGAATTTCCATACCTTCTAGATCTTCTTACTAAAAACCAGTTCGATACAATTTACCATGAACATCTGTCTTATTTTTCGCTAAAACCTTGGATTAATTTATTAGACAGATATGGTTTCGAAATAATTGAGGTACAGAGGGTTTTGGTACATGGTGGATCAATAAGATTAACCCACAGGGCTAAAAGAGGAAAGATCAGGAATAGAACTGTCGGCTATCTAATTTCATTGGAAGAGGAGGCAGGACTCTACGAAAAAAAAGTTTATGATCAATTTACCAAGAGAATCCTAAATCTTAGGACTGTCTTGAACAAACTCTTGAAAGATTTAAAGGCTGCTGATAAGAAGATTGTTGGTCTGGGAGCGGCTGCTAAAGGTAATGTTCTAACTCATTTCTTTGATATTGGTACTGAAACGTTGGACTATATTGCGGACTCTACTCCTTACAAACATGGTCTTTTTACTCCAGGTAAACATATTCCGGTTGTCAAAGAAGAGAAAGTTTTAGAAGACATGCCGGATTATGCTTTAATCCTAGCATGGAATTTTGCGGACGAAATCATGGAAAAGCATAAGGTGTTTAAAAAAAGAGGCGGCAAGTTTATAATACCGATACCTGAGGTAAGGATAGTATAGATTATGTGGAGCAGAAAGACAGTAGCAGTTATTTTCCCAACTTACAGAGAAAAGAAAACTTTGTTTAGTGTAATACAAGAATTTGATTCAACTGGATATGTTGATGAAATTATTGTGGTGGATAACAATGCCGAGGAAGGAACAGAAAGTGAAGTTAAGAGGACTAGAGCACGATTTATCAAAGAACCCAGAGAAGGTTACGGCAGGGCGATTAAAACCGGTGTTAAGAATACTAAAGCTGATCTTGTTATTTTTGCTGATCCTGATGGTACTTACGACGGAAAAGATGTGGTGAAACTTTTAGCGTATAGTGATGATTTTGATGCTGTTTTTGGATCAAGAACGCATGTTCCATTGATTGGTAAGAAGTCTGATATGACTTTCTCTCGAAGAGTTTTAGATGTATTTTGTGGTAAATTAATTACATTACTTTTCCTGACGAATCCATTAAGTGATGTAATTTGTACACTTAGTCTTTATAGTAACAAAAGTTTAAAAAAGCAAGTTGATAAGGTTAAAACAGATGGTCATTTGTTTACCACAGAACTTCTATTAAGTACTGTCAAAAGGGGGATAAGATTCATTGAAATTCCTATTCATTATAGAGCAAGAGTGGGTGTTCATAGATATACTGGTAATTTTCTAAAACAGGCGTATTGGGGTGTAAAAGTCTTCTTCTTGATAATAAATACTTGGATTTCTAATTTCCTATCTAAGTGATTTCTGGTAAAAATTCGTCGAGGGCTTCTTGCCAGGTATGAAACTTGATCCCAAGTTTGGTTCGTGTAGAGAGGGTTTTTAGACCTCCATGCTTTGCTCTTGGATAATGGTTGGGATTTTGCCTAGCCCATTCATCAATTTCCCCCATCTTTACTTCCTCTTTCAATTTTTTGTTTCTTGCTATGTGCTGTGCAAATTTGAAAGGTGTAGTTAACCCGCTGCAAACAACGTGGAAGACACCAGTTTGTCCAGAAGATACTATTTTTAATAAAACTTCGGTTAGATCTTTTAAGTAAGTGGGAGTAAAGTGTTGGTCATTAAATAAAACATATCCTGCCTGTATATAACCAATAACCTTTCTTGCGAAATCTTTTTGGGAAGATGCATTCCCAAAAGGGTGAGATATTCTAAGTATGGCCCATTTCTTGGCTCTTTCTTTTACAGATTTTTCGCCCCTTAATTTTGTATACCCGTACCAGCTAAGATTAGTAGGGTCATCTACTGGCTCCCTGTCTTCAGGATAAGGTCCCGGAAAATCTTCAGTCCCAGGGAACACTACATCGGTAGAGATATGAATTAAAAATTTGTTTTCTCTTGCGCAAGCTTCTGCGACATTTTCAACAGCATTAACATTAAGTTGCCACGCTTCCCCCTCCTTATTGCCGCGCTCTTTCTCTGCTTCTACCAGGTTTGTATGACCAACAAAGTTAATAACCGTAGAAGCTTTATTTTCACCTAAAAATCTTTTTAGTTGTTCAGAGTTTCTTACGTCAATTTCATTATACGGTGGAGCTAAGAGTTCTTCGTTGCGGGAATATCGTTGGAATGCCTCTCCAACAAGGCCTGAACCTCCAAAAACTATTATTTCTGCTTGTGCCATTTCACTCTCTCGTCTTGTGTGGGGGAGAATTTTTCTTAAAGCAAATATTAACACATTATCGTGAGTTTATTAAACAAGTAGTCTGGCGAACTAAAAGAAAAGAGTATAAAATGGGCTTTACGATGACAAAGACCGGCATAAAAATAGTCGTTGTTCTGATTTCCTATAACGCAGAAAAAACTTTGGCTGGTTTTTATAAAGAGTTTAAAAAATATTATTCAGGAGAAGTTGTTTTAGTTGATGATAAGTCCAGAGATAATACTTATAACTTAGCTAAAAAACTTGGAATTGAGTCTTATTACAACAAAGTAAATCAGGGTTACGGTGGGAATCTTAAGAGAGCATTGTATATAGCATTAAAAAAAGGTGCTGACGTAATTATTGATATTCATCCAGACGGAGAATATAAACCATCAGCTATTCCACTTGCTATTAAAGAAGTAGAAAAAGGAGCAAAGTTTATTGTGGGAGATCGTTTCAGTAATATAAATAAAGCGTTAGTGAGTGGAATGTTTTTTTGGAAGATTATTCCACTTAGAATATTAAACTTTATTGATAATATTATTTTTGGAACAAGAATTAACGATTTTCATCAGGGTTTTCGAGTCTATACAAAAGAACTTCTCTCGAAAGTAAACTATGAAAACAATTCAAATAGCTTTATTTTTAGTTTTGAACTTATAGCGCAGGCAATATTCCATGGAATCAAGATAACCCAAGTTCCTGTTGAAACTAGATACGAGGGAGGAAAAAGAGGAGCAACTCTAAAACATAGTTTTAATTATTCTTTAGATACTTTTAAGATATTATACCGCTATATATTAGCGAGGATTGGGTTTAGAGATGACTTGTTTCAATCCCCAAAAAGCTTAGACGATAGAATAAAAAAATTAGATAAGTTTTATGAAAATTTCTAAAAAAATACTCCTCTTGCTTTTAGTATTGATTATAGCTCTTATTTCTTATGGCCAAACCCTTTTAATGAATTTTTATCAAGATGATGCAGCTGTAATTTTTAAATTGCAACACATTGATGGACCTGCAGGGAGTTATGGAGCGGGGCCATTTGGGGAAGGTCCTTATAAATATACAATTACACCATTTATCCCTTTCTATAAATTTTTTGGGTTAAACCCTTTTGGTTATTTTTTCGTAGGCTTTTTGCTTTTTCTTTTAGCAGCTTATTCCTTTTCTCTTTTAGCAAAAGAATTGTTCGGGAATAAGAAAACCGCATACTTTTCTACTTTAATTTTTGCGGCAGGTTATGTTGGATCTAATTCTATGCTAAAGATCTCCAATTCTTGGCAAAATAATGTTGGTTTAATAGTCTTACTTTTACTACTCTGGAGTCTGGTTATATTTTTTAGAAAAAACCAGCTCAAATTTTACTTATTAAGCTTAGGATTATTTCTGGCATCAGTACAATTTATTTTTATTCGTTCCCATAGTTTAATTTTCTCGGTGTTAGTCTTGGATGTTATTTTAGGAATTTTCCCTTTTAACCCTATAAAACTTTTAAAGATGTTTATAAGACAAGCTCCATTTTGGGTAATTTTTTATCTGTTTTACCTAAAGAATGAGACTCCTGGAACTTTTGCACTTGCGGGGATATTCGAGGATTTAATGCATGGGAAAGTTGAAATTCTGACTACTTTGTTTGCTACCTCTGGTAGTGTTTTTTTTCCTAATGTTATTCAAAACAGGTTAATAAACTTGTTTTCGGCAAATTTACAGCTTTTGACTTTATTGTCCTTTTCTTTATCTACTTGGGTTATTTTATCCTTCTTTGGAACCAAAAGAGGTGTTAAAATCGTAACCTTGGTTATATTATGCGTTTCTTTTATAGTGAATCAATATTTTTCCAGTCAGAACTTATATTGGTATAGAAACACCGATGTTCGCCTATCTGGAGCCTTAGGCATGTATGCTTTTACATTTCTATTAGCTTCGTCATTTGCCTTATGGCCGAAGTATAAGCTTCTTGTGCTGGGGATACTTTTTGGACTGTTTTTTACTATCTCACAGATTTTTAGCTATTTTATCAAATACCCTGAAGCAACTTTTGCTACCGTACACCGGTATTTATATTATGCTTCCGTTGGCTACAGTTTAATTTTGGGTTCCTTAACCTTCCTAGCTTATTCTTTACTGAAGAGACAAAAATTGTCAAGAAAATATATATTTATTCCTTTAATACCGTTAGTTTTTGTTGTGGCGGTAAATTCTTTACTAAGTTTTAAATACCAAAGGACTTTTGTGGTAGAAACTAGTAGACCCACACAACAGTTTTATCGAACATTAAAGAGGGATGTCCCTGTTTTAGAGAAGGGTTCTATATTTTATTTCGACGTAGCAAGTGACTCAAGGTCTCGAGCACAATTTAGTGATTTTTTCTCTGTTGGTTCAATGCCTAATACAACAGCCATTGCTATCTACTATGGAGTTGATAGATATGATTTCTCACTAATCACAAATTATGATGAACTTCTATCAGCATTATCAAAAAATATAGAGTCTATAAACAAACTCCATACCTTCTATTATGACTCCTCTCTAGAGCTAGTTAATACGACAAATGAGTCAAGAGAGCTTTTGAAAGATGGGTCAGATTGGCAAGATATAGCGTCAGAAGAAAATACGCCCCGATCCTGGAATCTCTTGGTTGACGATGTGTCTCCGCTTTCACCTGTGGTTTTGGAATTTAAAGCAAAAACGTCTGCCAAGCGCGATATTAAATATCCCTATTCTCAAAATGGTATTAAACAATACTCCCATGGAGAAAAGAGAAAAATGATTGCATACCTTTTGTCAAAATTGGATTATTATTCCCGCGTCAAAATTTCTACCCTGTCAGAGTGGATGTATCAAGAAAGGGTCAATTTAATTGATAATGATGTCGAAACAAGTTGGAGAGGACACCGAATTTATTGGCACGATAATAAGCACGAACAGATCACAATGGATTTGGGTCAAGTTAGGAATGTTAACAAGGTTGTTTGGACAAACTGGCAGCATACCCTAACTCCAACTTCTTATACATTATTGACTTCGTTGGACGGGAAAGACTGGAGAACGGTTAAAGAGGTAAGCAAGGGTGGAGAGATACAGGACGGTAAAAAAGTTATTGAAGAATTTAGTGCAACTTGGGCAAGGTATGTAAGAATGGACATTACTGAAACTCTCTCTAATGACGCCCCTACAATGTCAGAAATTGAGGTAGTAGACTCAATTTTTTCAGAAATTGATCCAAGCAAAGCCGAAAATTTTATTAATAACCCTTTTATTAACATTCAAAGACAAATAGAGATGAATGAAATACTTTCTCAAGCAGCACCCCTACTCTTTCTCGACGTTGAAATAGTTACTGATAAAGGCGAGCTTATTAGAAGAGTACCAGTTGATAGAATCAATCAAACGACAGACTATTCTTTAACATTTTCCCCAGGGGGGACACTTTTAAAGAATGTGAGTATAAACCTCCCTTATGATCCGTTGGAACTTGAAGTAGAATCGGCTAAGCTACGTAATATCGGTATTCGAGAGGCAAAAGACAGAGGAATAATTAAAGAATTTCATAAGAACTGAAAAAAGTTTCACAAGAACTAAGAGATACCTTCATGTTAAAAAAATTTTCACCCCTTTTTCTATTACCACTTGGTTTTTTTATCCTTGGGTTTTTAACTCTTTCGCATTATGGCGTTTCCTGGGATGATGCAATTCACCTTAGACGTGGTCAAGCTTATCTATATTATTTTTTGACTGGTAATAAAAGTTACCAGGACTTGTCTGATATAGATTTACAGGGTACCAATGGGGACCCAAATGAGATTCCTATTCCACGAAGAAGTTTTTATCAAAACGACTATCACAATGGCGAATTCTGGTTGAAATATAAGGATCTTGGTCACCCGCCCCTAAGTGATGAACTAGCTGCACTTTCGAATTATATTTTCTTTCAGAAACTTGGAATACTCGATGACATTTCAGCCCATCATTTATTTAATATCCTTGCTTCAAGTGTTTTAGTGTTTGTAGTTGTTGCTTTTGCTTCGAGTACGTTCGGGCCATTTGCCGCGAGCATAGCATTCCTGGCCCTAGCAACCTATCCACTTTTTTGGTCGGAGGCGCACTTTAATGTTAAAGATCCTCCTCAAGCTGCATTTTTTGCTGCGACAGTCTGGAGCTTTTATAACTCACTCAAAAATGGAAGCCTTCGTTGGTTGGTTATATCAATTGTATTCTTTGCACTCGGTCTTGGTACAAAGTTAAATATTCTCTTTCTCCCCATAATTCTTGTTTCATATCTTCTTTATCGCTATCGTGGCAAAATTTCTTCACCGAACAAAATTGCTTCCTCCATCCCGAAATTATATATTGTCATCCTTTTGGCTACACCCTTTATTATTCTAGGAATTTTGACTCTGCTGTGGCCTTCTTTACAGCAAGGGTGGCCGCAGAGTCTCTTAAAAATCTTTAATTTCTATAGAGAAAGCGGGATAGGCACTCAGTATCAACCGGATAGATTTTTCCTCTTTGGCTTTAATACATATCCGATGCAGTGGATTTTATTTACTACACCCCCTCTGGTACTTGCCCTTTCAGGGATCGGTATTTTTTCTGCATTTCGAAATCGCAATTCATATAAAGGAGTAACTCTCTTGTGGCTATTGTGGTTTATTATCCCGATTGCCCGAGTTTCCTTTCCCGGAACTGTTATTTATGGCGGTATAAGACAGATTTTAGAATTCTTGCCAGCACTTGCACTTCTTGCTGGACTTGGAGCTTGGCAGCTTTCGATTTGGTTAAGAAACAATCTGATGGTCAAAATTGGACTGATGTTAGCATTTCTCTGGCCAGTTATTGTCTTGGTAAAGTTGCACCCCAACGAGAATGTATATTTTAATTCTCTAATTGGAGGGCTCCCGGGGGCTAAAGAGAGGAATTTTCCTTCATGGGGAAATAGTTTTGGAAACGCCTACTTTCAAGGGATAAAGTGGATAAATACCAATGCCCCGAAAGATGCAAAATTGGCTCTTATTCAAGGTACCCCTGCTAATGCCCCAGTAATTCTTTTAAGAAAGGATATTAACTATATTTACTCAGATACCAGCGATAAATCTTATTTTAGTGGGGATGCAAAAGAAGGAGAGTATTTAATGGAGCTAACCTTCGATGACACATATAAACCTGATAGTGAAGCCTGGCGGTATGTTGAAAAATATTTAGTACCTGTTTATGAGGTGAAAGTAGAAGGCGTTCCTATATTGAAAATTTGGAAAAATGATTTAGAACATACTAAGTCAGAACCATGAATAAGTATTTGTTAATTTTAGTTATCCTACTCTCTCTTGTTTTAAATACCTTAGGGATTTTTCCTAATACCCTTTTGCATCAGAAGGAGCCAGTCCTATTTAAACCTGCAAATAGTATTCTTCTTAATATTTTTCAAAAAGGCGATCTTGACCCAAATGTTGAACCTTACCCCTTTATATATGGTTCCTCCATCATATATCTCCAATCACTAATTCGCGGAATCACTCTCTTTGTTATCTACAATGTACACGGGCTGACTGGTTTTGATTTTGGGGCGAAAGAAGCATTTTTTGATGTCACCAATTTCCAGCAATTTGTAACTGAGAAAACCATCTACTTTTTCCAAGATGCTCTTCGGATAGCCAGTCGTTTCACAACCGTATTGTTTGGAGTAGGTACGGTTTACCTAACATATAAAATCGCAGAAGCTTTATATAAAAAACGAAGCATTGCTCTTTTATCCGCCCTTGCTCTGAGTGTTACCCCACTTTGGGTTAGGGATGCACATTATTCCACCCCAGATATACCCCAGAATTTTTTGTTTTTAATGGCATTTCTTTTTTCAATTAAATTATGGCAAAAGCCAACAGCAAAAAATTATTTTCTAGGAGCGCTATTTGTTGGCCTTTCTTCATCAGTGAAGTATTTTCCGCTTTCACTTCTACCATTTTTATATTTTCACTTTCTAGTCAGTAAATTTCAATTCTTTAACAGCAAGTTATTATTAAGCATACCCACTATTTTTATTGGGTATTTTTTGGGGATGCCTTACCTTTTTGTTCATTACAGAGAGATACTAGCTAATTTCAATTTTGCTGCAGGTTGGTATGCGCCCAAGGCATTAGCAGAAAACCAATCTATTTTACAAAAATTAATCCCTCCTTATTTTCATGCCTTTCACTTCAAGTTTGCACTCGATTACGCTATATTGCCCGGGCCTTTAGTTTTGGCACTTATAGGGTTTTTAGCGAATTTTAGAAAATATTGGGTTAGGACTTTAGCGATTTTAATTATTCCATTGGCCAACACAATGTTTATAACTAACTATTTAGAAGTTACCTTTGATTATTTGCCCATGCCTTCCTTGCCTTTCTTTGCAATTTTAACTGGACTTGGTTCCTACTTTCTAGCGACTTGGCTTATTAAAAAAGTTGATCTGGCAAAAAATTTAGCTTTCGTGGGTGTGTTAATAATCGGTTTTGGGCAGTCTTTTGTAAGCAATGTCTCCTCTGACATAGCTTGTTCCAGACAAATCACTGTTGAGCAGGGAAAAAGTTGGATTACCGAGTTTATTCCTCGAGGCACCCCATTGGCCGTACAGCCGAATGTTAGGGTAGCTAATGCTTGGCCTGAGGTTTTAAGATCAGAGATAAAAAGCCGCTATTCTATTGAAGAGTTGCAGGAGAAAAATATTAAGTTTTCTGCCGTAATCTCCGGTTACACAGAGTTGTATAATATTTGGTCCTCGGATCTCTTTTACCCTAGCCAATACATGGTAAATAATCAATTCATACAGCTGGTCGCAAAGGAATATCAAGACAGGGCGACTTTAGTAAAAGAATTTACAAAACCCAAAATGTGTTTTGACAATCAACTGTTTATCTATCAGCTTCCGGAGAAATTGCCTGAGGTAGCTCAACAGGTGAAATCGTTCGACTTCGTGGATGAAAATGATTTTCAGAACTGGATCCTGAATGCCGATAATTTAAAACAGGTAGATCTTCAATTTTCGAGTGATGAGGGATATAGCCAAAAGGGATCCTTAAAGTATCAGCACACCAGGCTTCCGCTATCGCGCTTTACCCTTTCTCAATTATTATTTTATTCCCCTCCTGTCTATTCGCCTTCCATAGAAGCCATACCAAATATTACATACACAACAAGCGGTTGGGTTAAGACTACGGACGAATCTTTAGCAAAAGCTCCGGACGGATTCCTGAGGCTTGATTTTTACGAGGAGGAGAACGCGGTGCCTTTAGTTGTTTATTTAACACCAAGAGCGACAAAAGTAGATTGGCAAAAACTTACCACAACCGGTCAATCTCCCAAAAATGCAAAATTTTTAAAAATTGGCTTTCAAACTATAGCCGCAGCAGAGTCCGGAGAGTTTTGGGTAGATGATGTAGTATTATTCGATAATAAATAACTCAAATTGTCATCTCACTCCGAAGTTCCAGGAGCAAGCTTCTCCCTTATTAGATAGTCAGATATCAATTCGGCGGCCACACGGTTGCCGTAAGGAGTAAAATGGATATCTGTTCCGTTAATAAATAAGTCCTTTACGGCAGGTCGTTTTTTAAGATCATGTTCAAGATCAAAATAGAAAAGATTGTGCTTTTTTCCAATCTCGAGGAATCTCTCCCTTCGGTCTTCAGGCATCTTGCTGGTTCCTAACACTTCGTCAATACTGGAAATGCCGATAAAAGCGATGTTCGAAGAGACAGTTTTTGCCAACTTTTGCATGTTAACTATCGCCTCTTCGGTTAACTGCCACCCCTGGTCATATAAAACCTTGTTAGTCAAAGGATCAGAATTCGGAACAAAACGGGTGATAAAACTGTAATATTTGGTTGCCAAGAAGAGAAGGAGTCTAGAGTGAGTTTCCAAATATACCTTTATAGGATAAGGAAGGATGGTATCCGGAACAGCTCTTAGCCAAATATATCTGCCGTTTCGTTTGTTTATAATATCCTCCCCTGGGTCATTAGCGTATATACCCACAACTATTAAATCAGGTTTAAAACTAATACCGACTTCTTTTAGAGTAGTTTCATATTGTTGGGTGCTATAGCTAGCGATACCCATATTAAAAACTTCAATAAATCGGTCTTTGGAACCGGCTTTTGCTCGTAGAATATTTTCGAGTTGCTTTGGCAATGTTTCGTTATCTTCTACTCCGACACCCATTACCAGCGAGTCGCCCAAAAAAAGTACACGGAAAACATTACCTTTTATCTCATTTGTAGGGAAAGGATGGTCTCTAAAACCGTAATTATTAAAATACCAAAGGGTTGGTTTCCCAAGTGCCGTAATGGGCTTGCTATAGTTAGGTTTTACTGAGAAATTTCTGGTGGCTGAATAGAGCCGGTGGTCATCAGCGATCGAATTGTCGATCTTGGTGATAGTTCCTGGTAAACTTCTAATTAATACTTCGCCAAAAGCTAGTCCAACTGCGACACTGAGTAGAATCTTCAGTATTTTATCCGACCTTAAAGACATGCTAAAGAGTATATAATACCTTGATAAATAAAGTAATTACTTGATAGGTTTTCTTGTCTTTATGGATATGAAATGAGAGTGATAGGGATCAACGCGAGAAGCGGCAAGACTTAGGTAGCCAAAGAATGGATAGTAGCCACTAGCCAGCCCCTTCTCGAATTTCAACTTATAAATTTCAAATATTTTGATTAGGCTTTTGTAGGTTGGTATTTTTAAGTGAGGGAAAGCCGTATCGTCGACGCCGCTGTTATCTTTAGCACTCCAGGTAACTGTTTTTTGTCCAAAGTGTGGAGAAAGAGGATTGCCAACATGAGCCTTTCGGACAAGGTGGTGCGAGAAATCTTGGAAACCCAAGATAAGGGCAAAGATATTATGCCAACTTGAAAGATTTTCGGTCGAGACTACGCAATACCCGCCCGGTTTAAGAATTCGGTGAATTTCCTGTATGAAGTTGTCCAAGTCTCTTAGATGTTCAATAACTTGGTTGGAGATGACTGCATCAAAATGTTGGCTTGGGAATGGCCACTCCCTTTCTAGGTCGCAGACTAGTGCTTCGACACCACGCTTCTTGGCGGCTGTAACTCGTCCTTCAAGGCCGTCTATGCCGATTATTTTTTTACAATGGACTTTTTCTTGAAACAGAACTGTATGTTGCCCATCACCACATCCGACGTCGAGTACCCTTGCCCCCGGGTTTTTCTCGAGCAATGAGATTATGTTCTGGGTGTTTTTGCTGTATGCCTCAGCCCAAATTCTCCCAAAAAAGTTCGCAAGGAAAGATTGCATCAAGCTATTTTATCTATTACTTTCTAATCTTACAAATCGGGAGAATTGTATGTCTTGCTCAAGTCTCTCTTGCAAAGGTATAATTGACCGTACTTGATGATGGCTCCTTTGGTTACTATAACTATTCCCACCTATAACAGCGGCAAATTCCTAAGGCGCTGCTTGGAATCTATTAAAGAGCAGACCTACAGAAATATAGAGGTTAATATAATTGACAGCCGCTCACAAGACGATACCCTTGATATAGCAAGGCAGTTTGGAGTGCAGCAGATTAAGAGCATGAGCAGCTCTTTACTTCAGGCAAGGTGGGAGGGTGTAAAACTTGCGTTGGGCGACTATATTTTAATTCTAGACAGCGACCAAATTTTAGAAAAAGGCACGATTAAAAGAGCCATAAAACTGGCCAAAGATGAGAAGTTTGATATGCTTGCCCTTGAAGAGAGACCGCTGAGGACCTCAGGCTTTATAGAGAAACTGTTTGATGCAGATAGAAAGCTCATAAACACCGTCAATGACTTAAGCCCTCAGACAGGTGTTATCATGCCGCGCTTTTTTAAAGCCGATATTCTCAAGAAGGCCTACCGCAATATTCCAGAAGAGGTTTTTCCTAATACTGGTGGGCCTGATCACGCGATTGTGTACTACGAGGCCTTCAGGTTGAGCCAAAAGGTTGGGGTATTACCAGACGCGGTTTGGCATATGGAGCCAGCGAGCTTTAAGCAGTTGTGGAAAAAGTTTTATAGATGGGGGTATACCAGCGTAGATGCGCATACTGGTCCTTATAAGGATTTGATGAGAAGAAAAGAAAAGTTTCGTACTGGTCTTTTCACCAGAGGATTGGTAAAGGAAAGTATGGGTTCTGTATTATTGTTAATCTTAAAAGGCGTACCCTTTAAACTAGGGTTTTATAAAGCGAAGCTAGATATTATGATGGGCAAAAGGCGATGAAGATTGTCGGTATCACGTCTCACCTGGGTGGGGTTCATGATGATTCTGCCGCCCTCCTTGAAGATGGGAAAGTACTATTTGCGGAAGCAGAAGAGAGGGTTTCCAGGGTAAAGCATGATGGCAGATTTCCTTATCTTGCGATCAAGGAAGCTCTCAGGTGCACGAAAACCAATCCTAGTGAAGTTGATTATTATGTTTCGGCAAACCCCGAACAAAGTTTAACAAGAGCGTTTGTTGCTAGCCTTAGGTTCATTCCGGCAGTTGGTCTAGCTAAATATTTTTCCTATGTTTACAAAAGATTTTTTTATAAAGTTGATAATTTCTTTGATGAGAGATTCCCTCGACATTATATAGAGGCAGGACTTCCCGAAGAGAAGCTGATTAAGATCTCTCATTATCTAGCACATGCTGCAACGGCATATTTTTTTGGCCCATTTGACAGATGTCTGGTTGTTACCATGGATGGATTTGGACCTGGAGAAAATGGCGAACCCCTAAGTGGAGAGATATACCTAGGCAAAGATGGGAAGCTGACCCTTTTAGAGAAAGTTCCGGTTCGGGGGACGTTAGGCCTTTATTACGGAGCTGTAACGGTGGCGCTAGGTTTTAAGTTAAACGATGGAGAAGGTAAAACGATGGGGCTTGCGGCTTACGGAGATCCAAAGATTTGTTATAAACAAATGAAAGCGTTCTTTCCCCATTTTGCAAAAGGAAGTTGGACGGCAAAAAAATCGATTATAGACGTGCTAAATATTATCAGGAAAGAGTTATATGAAACTTCGGAGACAGCCGTTTATCTTAAGAGATTAGTGTCTAGGCATGGACGAAAAAATGTTGCTGCCTCTGTCCAGAGGGTTTTTGAAGAAGAGCTTACCCGGTATATTAAATATCTTGTTTCCAAATATGAAACAAGAAAGGTGTGTGCAGCTGGTGGAATTTTCTTAAACATTAAAGCAAATATGAAACTTTTAAGAGAAAAGGTCGTTGATGATTTATTTGTATACCCAAACCCAACAGATGGTGGGACTGCTGTAGGAGCAGCTATAGCTGGATTTATTCTCAAAGGCAGAAAAGTTAGAAGAAAAGAACTTCTGCACCCGGTTTTCGGGAGAGAGTACTCAGACAGTGAGATACTCTCGGAAATTAAGAAGCATAGCGGTATTACATATAAGAAACTGGGTAGCAATAAAGCACGCGTTGTTGCGGAGCTCATTGCTCGCGGAAAGGTGGTTGGCTGGTTTCAAGGTCGGGGAGAATGGGGGCCAAGAGCGCTGGGCCAAAGAAGTGTAATTGCTGATCCGAGAAAAGTTGCTACCAAGGATAGGATTAATAAAATCTTAAAAGGCAGAGAATGGTTTATGCCATTTGCCCCCAGTATCTTAGAGGAGAGAGCTGCTGGCTATTTAGTTAGCCTAAGGAAAGCTCCATTTATGATTATTGGTGATTATGCTACAAAGTTAGGGCTTAGGGAACTTAAGGCGACTACCCATGTTGACGGTACGGTGCGACCTCACATAGTAAGAAGGGAGGTAGAGCCACTCTACTGGCAAGTCATTAAAGAGTTTGAGAAACTTACCGGTGTTGGAGCAATACTTAATACTAGCTTTAATAAGCACGGGCTACCCATTGTTTATAGCCCAATGGATGCCATCGAGCATCTCTTGTGGGGCACAATAGATACACTTGTAATTGGAGGATATTTGGCGGAAAAGCAAAATGCAAAATAAGCAAAGCTTGTTCCTTTTGAATAAAATTAAAAAGAATGCTATCTTTTTGATTCTTTCTCTCGTTCTTTTTTCGGTGTCTTATTTTAAAGTCCCTCTAATCTTCTTTCAGCAAGATGAGCTGTTGGGTTTTGGGCTTTTCATAAGAGAAGGACCGAAAATTGTATTTAGCGGATTTCTCGACTCCCAAGTCGCTCATTTTATTCCTGTTGCAATGTCGCTCTCATACGGGCTTTACAGTCTAATCGGCCTTACGCATATTGTTTATAACTCGGTAGCACTTTTCTTACACTTAATAAACGGTTTATTGGTTTATCTAATTGCGAGAAGGCTCTTATCTAGACACCTAAGCGCAGTTATTGCTGTTTTGATCTTTTTTTCTTCTAGTGTTGCCGCACAACTAGTAATGTGGCCGGTCATAAACCTAAATGTAATCTCTTTAACATTTTCACTACTTATCTGGCTGATGCTTGTAGATCAGAAAGTTTTTCCAAAATTAAAAGAAAGAGCTAGATTTTTAGCCCTGTCGGGACTTTTGCTTTTGGCTCTATTTTCTCTAGAATATTCGGCGGGCTTGATACTGTTTGCACCATTAGTTGTATTTTTAACAGAAAGAGGCAGTGTTCGGCGAAAAATATCTCTTTTGTCAATATTTCTAATAACGTCCGCTTCTTATCTTCTGTTTAGGCTTATTCCCATCATCTCGAGTTGGGGGACAAGTTTAGCATCGACTGGAGCATCTCCTTCTTTACTTAGACTCTTTAAGCAAGTTACCACATACTTCGGGCAACTTTTTTGGGGACAATCTCTGCTTTTGTTTATTTCAAGAGCAGTCGATAGAGTCTCTGGTTTTTCAACCCAAGACACAAGCTATATCGAAAACTACATATTCCCAACTATTTCAGCTAGTCTTGGAACACTACTTTTAATAGGATCCTATTTCTTCTTTAGGTATTTTCGTAATCGATCTCGTCTTTATGCTAACAATTTTCTTTTGACGACCTCTTTTATTGTCTTTAGCTCCTTGCCCTTCCTCATGGTACCTGGAGTAACTTCTTCTCTGTCTATAATTTCGTCAAGGTATATGTATTTTGGAGTTTCTGGCATGGCAATTTTTATTGCTTTTGTGTACGATGCTCTTGCTCATCCCTCTAGAAAAATAAGAAGTGCCCTGATAACAATTTTGGTATTCTTAATTATTGCTTATGGTACCTTAGAAAATTATGCAAGAGCAAAAAGCCTTTCTGATCAAGGCTCGTTAAGGTTGAGTATCCTAAGTTCGATTATGAATAGCCATAAAACCTTGCCCAACAAAGCAGTCTTTTTTACAGAGAGCGATAGTTCCTTTTATGGTATCCCCGCAGTAGAACGGATACTTCCTTTTCAATCCGGCTTTGGCCAAACACTTCTTGTCTGGTATTCGGGAACCAGAAAGTTC
The DNA here is from genome assembly GCA_964564005.1 of uncultured Gammaproteobacteria bacterium. Classification (GTDB taxonomy): domain Bacteria; phylum Patescibacteriota; class Microgenomatia; order UBA8517; family UBA10165; genus CAZLZK01. The sequence goes on along the minus strand of CAZLZK010000002.1, from coordinate 6,833 downwards.
CCTAAAGAATTTTTCCAAAACGATTTTCTTTGGAAGATAACTGATCAAGGATACAGAGAAACTAGTGGGCAAGGATTTGGCTATTTTCGCGATTTTAAGCTTTTAGCTCAGGAGGTCAAAGAGAAGAGCATTCCTATCTCGGGAGTTTTTTCATTTCGCTATAGCTCGCAAGACGAGATATTAACTGATAACACTGAAGAAGTTCGGGGCAGACTTGCAGGCTTTCTGGTAGACAAAAGGGAACTTAACCATCGGCCATTTATTGTCTCTCCATCAATCGACGAGAAACATACGGCTCTTATGTTTGACAGAAAGCGAGATACTTTTTGGAATTCAGAGGTTCCATATGCAACCCAACAAACTGTAGATATTGCTCTTGGGGGTCAGAAGAAAATTGCACAAGTTAGAATCGACTCGTATAATAACAAAGACCAGAACGAGGTTGGGTATGAAGTATCAACCTCTCAAGACGGTTTGGCGTGGAAAACTGTTTTCTACTCTAAACGTTATCCGCCCGGCGACGACGGTTACGTAGACCTTTTCTTTGAGCCGCAAATGACGCGGTTTATTCGTATCCAGCAAATCGGTTTTCATCAGTATGCAACTTGGGTAATTCACGAACTGCAACTATATGAGGCGACTAATTGATAAATTACCGCTCAATGTGATTAAGCAA
>CAZLZK010000002.1:0-6057 GCA_964564005.1 uncultured Gammaproteobacteria bacterium | reverse complement strand
GATTAAGCAACTGCTTCGCTATTGGTCAGTTTTTGTTGTCTTCCTCTTGGGATTAACCCCGATTATCTGGTTTTACAACAAAGGGAATGTTCTCTTAAGCGGTGTAGATATTAACTTTCCGCTTGCACCCGTTCTATGGTTCCAAAGGAGATTTTTTGTTTGGAATAATATTACCAACGGCGGAGTCGATTTCTCCTCTTCAACAGCAGGCATTTTTTTTCATCTCATCCAGGTCATCCCGTATCAGCTGGGATTGAGTTTACAAGGCGTTCAGTTTACAAGTTTGATTTTCTGGTCTCTATTGATAGTTTTGTCAGCGTGGTTCTTAGCCCGGGTGATTTTTCCTAAAAGTTCTTCTATCCAAATCCTGTTTGTTGTTCTTTATTCTTTCAACATTTTTCTTTTCAACACCTGGGAGAATATTAAAGTTGCCAACCTATCTCTTGTTGCAGCAATCCCCTTGACCCTTGCAATACTTCTTCTCTTGAGGGAGGGGAAGATTAGCTATTCTAAGGCGGGTTTGTTGGCAGTCGTTGCAGGGATAATACTTTCCGGAGCGGGGATTAATCCAGCCTACTTTATTTCATTCTTCTTTTTCTTCCTACTGTACGCTGTTACCACATTTGCTCTGGGTTTCAAGGATCGTACAGCTTTCGCAACTCTCAGGCAGTTTCTTTTTGTCAGCGGTCTTATCATTGTTATTAACCTTTTTTGGATTTTACCCACCTTGTCCTTTATCTTTAAAAACATTGCTCCGACAGGAAGTATTGACAAGATTGGTTTTACCAACTGGGTAGATAGCCTTTCGAAAAACACAAGTCTTCTAAACGTCATGCGGTTGCAGGGCGCATGGGATTGGTATGCCTTTGACGGTATAACTAATCTACCGCTTTATATTCCTTATGCCCTCAACTACTTCTATCGGCCCATCTTTATTGTCTTTAGCTTTACTCTACCGTCGCTTGTGGTGTTAGCGTTTATATTCCGAGGTAAGGAGAAGAGATACTTGTATACAACCTTCGGGATGATGTTCGTAGTAGGAATCTTTTTGGGGGCAGGCACATATCTTCCAACTGGGACTCTCTACCGTTGGTTTATAAACCATCTACCCTTTTTTACTCTTTTTAGAAGTCCATGGTATATCTTTACCCCACTTGTCGTTCTATCTTCGGCCGGTCTTATTGGTCTCCTTTTCTCTAATCTAGCAACCAAGTTTAATAGATCTGGTGTGAAGTTTGGCAGCATTGCAGTCTTTTTAGTAGTTGCCGCACTTAGTATCGGTAATCTATTTTATTCTTACCCTTTGGTTAGCGGTAAAATTTTTAGGCCCGCAAGACGCGACGGTTTTTATATAACGTTTCCATCTTACGTTTTTGAAGCACAAAAATGGCTGGCCTCTCAAAAGGACGGACGAGTGCTTACATATCCTGATGACGAAATTGAGCAGTTCAGGTGGGGTTACAGGGGAATTGAATCGATACTTCAACTTATTGCGAACAAAGAAGTGTTGTTCGCTCCTCTAAACGCTCCAGATTTTGCGGTAGCACAACTTGTAAAAGAGGTGTATCGCAATCTAAAACTAGAACAGATAGACGCGGCGACCGCGCTTAGCGCAAGGCTCAATATTGACCTACTCTTCGAAAAGAAAGATCAAGATAGTCTTTCGCCACCACTGCCTTCCCGAATCGCAAATCTACCCAGACATGAGTTTGGAGACTGGAATTTTTACAAATTCCCACAAAATGACATTTCGACTAAAATTTATACTCCCGAAAATATGCTTTTTGGTTATCCTTATAATTTAGGGTATCGGTTCCAGGGGCTACTTGCCCCTTCCGACCTTTTAGTAAATCCGGATGACACTGTTGTTAAAAGTACTCCTTCAGTTAATGATTTTGCAGGTACAGCTACCTTAGCAGAAAACTCTCAAGAAAAAGACTTTATCGACTTTGCAATCTCGCCCTCGGTACTCACCAACCGCCTAACAGCGCGAGATATGTCACGGGTTGAGTTTAACTTTAAAGTACCATCTGAAGGATCCTATCAGCCGGTACTTGAACGCTACCATGTAGAAGATTTTGGGATTGATACTACGGTGGGAGTCAACGTCGAGGTTGATGGAAAGACCGAGACTTGGACCAGGAGCAGGGAGTCGGATTCTTATATCTCCTTTGAGCCCGTCTGGTTTACAGAAGGCAACCACAGAGTTTTATTGCAGCTTGCTAATAAAGACCTTGTTCTGGGTGGAGACTTCGAAGGGGATATACAATTTTTTAGAAGCACCGGAAGAGCGGTGTTCGGGATAGTGCCAGGGGAGCAAGGTCAATATTTAAGCCTTTTTAATAAAAACGAAGGCGCCCCTGAGCCGTCGGCGGACTTTTGGATAATATCTTTTGATCCGAACGCAACCTATGTTGTTGAGTTTAAATATAAGCAAATTTACGGCAATAACGCGAACGTGATTGTTCTTCAGGGCACCAAAGACACTCTTGTAAAAGCCCAAACTGAAAGACTCCCAAATTATCCTGAATGGAATACCTTTAGTTTTTATTATGAACCAGTTAAAACAGAGTCCACGACAAGAATAGCGCTCGTTGCTCCCTATACGTCAGACCCTCTTGGAACTAAAGTTTTATACGACGACCTCAAGGTTCATAAAGTTTTCTCAAATCGATTAGTCTTTATCAAAGACGGAGATGGACAGTTTTTGACCTCTCCCCAGATAGACTCTACCCGAGTCTCCCCTGTTGAATACACGGCAGTGATAAGCAATGCCAATGGACCGCATGTCGTTGTATTTTCGGAGAACTATTCGTCAGAATGGGGGATGGAACTTATGGACTTGAACGGAGCAGGGCTTTCTGAGAAGCCTTTACACTTTTCCGCTAACTCGTATGCAAATGCCTGGTTTATACAAAAATCACCCGAGCAGTACAAAGTCAAAATTTACTATAAACCACAAAGGCTTTTCCAACTAGGGGCTGCCCTATCCTTACTCACCATGGTTGCTGTAGTTGGGTTTTCCTTGAAACAAAAATATGGCAAAAAACATAAGTAAACCATCTTGGAATCAACGAATCTGGCGGGAGAAGCTTCAAAATTGGGTTGAGCTGCATTATTTTCAACTTGCGCTCTTCAATGTAGTTTTAGTGATATTGCTGCTTCTGCGATCTGCGGGGTATTTTGAACCGTATTTTGGTATTACAATCAACTCTATCTTTCTTATAGCGCTGATCCTCTCAATCTTTATCCTAGGTACACGAAGTCGGGGGGCTTTTGCGGTTGCGCTTACCTTTTGGTTATTTGCTGCAGTCTTAAAACTTGCTAAAATAGATGTCTGGGCAGAGAGGAATGCGATCTATTCATTTCAAGCTTTGGTGATTGGCGTAATACTCCTTTTTTGGGAGAGTCTGTTTGACAAAAAAAGGAAACCTGATGTTTGAGAGAGCGAAAATCTTAAAGGAATTACTATCTTTTCTTTGGCGGCAAAAATTATGGTGGTTGATTCCGATGCTCATCGTTTTTTTACTAGTAGGTATTCTTGTAATTTTTGTTGGATCTTCTCCTTTGGCCCCAATTATCTACCCGTTGTTCTAAGATCTAGATGAAGAATATTTATGGACGTTGGAAGGGAGTCGCTGAAAAGATAGGTAACTTTCAAGCGACTCTGATTTTTTCTCTACTATATTTTTTGCTTCTTACTCCCGTTGGTCTTCTTGCGTCGCGTTTTCGGGACTTTCTAGGTATAACGAAGCCGCGCGGTTGGGAGAAAATTCCTGAAAATGCGTCCACCCTCACGAAATTAGGGGAGCAGTGATGAGAATTCTCGGAATTTCCTGCTACTACCATGACGGTGCGGCCGCTTTGATTGATGACGGTCGAATTATTGCGGCGGCAGAAGAGGAACGTTTTTCAAGGATTAAACACGACTCTGGTTTCCCCAAGCACGCTATAGATTTCTGCCTCAACCAGGCAAAAATTTCTGCCGCGGAGCTTGACTGGGTTGTGTTTTACGAGAAACCATTTTTGAAGTTCGAACGAATGACTCTTACTTTTCTGGCAACTGCCCCGAAGGCTCGCGAATCCTTTGTTAATGCTTACAAAGTCTGGCTTAAAGATAAACTTTGGATAAAGGCAATGATTACAAAAAACATCAAGATTCCATCTCAAAAGATTGTTTTTTCAGGGCACCATCTTTCGCACGCTTCAAGCGCGTTTTATACATCACCCTTTAAAAGTGCTGCCCTCCTGACTTGCGATGGGGTCGGAGAATGGACAACGACCGCCTGGGGGAAAGGACATGGAAGCAAAATATCTCTTACTGAAGAGATACGATTTCCACACTCGCTCGGTCTTTTTTACAGCGTATTCACACAGTTCTTGGGCTTTCAGATTAACGAAGGCGAGTATAAAGTAATGGGTCTTGCTCCTTACGGACGTCCACGGTTTGTCGATAGAGTCGAAAAACTTATCGACCAGGCCACTGACGGATCTTTTCATCTCGACCTAAAGTATTTTAATTTTCATATCTCGGATAAAGTGAGTTTTAACGACCATTTTGTTAAACTCTTCGGTACCCCACCACTTGATCCGAGGCGATCCGACCAAGTTATTCAAAAATACGCAGACATTGCTGCAAGCGCCCAGAAAGTTTTAGAAGACAAACTTGTGGTGATAGCAAAGCACGTTAAAAAAATTACTGGTGAAGATAATCTGTGTTATGCGGGAGGTGTGGCGTTGAATGGAGTTGCTAATTGGAAGATATTTAAAGAAGCTGGTTTTAAGAACATATTTATTCAACCAGCAGCCGGGGATTCCGGCGGAGCACTGGGTGCAGCACTTTACGTTTATCATCATATGATGGGGAAGCCAAGAAGATTCGTCTTTGATCGCGTTTATTGGGGTGAGGAAAACCCGGAACGGAATATCGAAGAGTTTATTAAACGAGTGGGTATTAAAGCTCAAAAATTGACTGATACGAACCTGGAAGAAAGAGTTGTAGATCTTCTAGTCGCGAAAAAAGTTGTAGGGTGGGTTCAAGGACGATTTGAATGGGGGCCGAGAGCGCTAGGGGCAAGGAGTATTCTTGCAGACCCGAGAGATCGAAAAATGAAAGATCTGGTAAATCGTAAGATTAAATTTCGAGAAGCATTCAGGCCGTTTGCGCCGGTAGTTATCTATGAGCAGGGGGAGAAGTATTTTGAGGTGGGGGATTCTCCCCAACCGATTCTAGAATATATGCTTGCCGTAGTCCCAGTCAAAGAGAAATATCAAAGAAAACTTGGTGCTATAACCCACGTTGACGGTACTGCCCGACCGCAATTTATAAGACGAGACGTTAACCCCTCCTACTACAATGTTGTTAAAAAGTTTGGTGAAAAGACAGGTGTCCCGGTACTTCTTAACACCTCGTTTAATCTTAAAGGAGAGCCGATTGTTAACACCGCCCAGGAAGCCTATTCTACTTTTACTAGGAGCGGGCTGGATACCCTCGTGTTGGGAAACTACATCATCGGAAAGTAGAATCATTTTTTAAAACAAAGGAAACCTCCATACCCAAGTGGGAAAGACGCTTGTTGATGATTTTAAACCCTGTTTTTCGAATTAATTTTTCCAGTTCACCGTGATGGAAGGGATGCAGATGGGCGCCTTGCCAAACTCTCCCTTTTGTCCTTTCCCAAACCCACCAGACAGTTCGAAAAAGTATATTGCCCGAATCCATCACAACCAGAGCCATACCACCCTTTTTAGTAACCCGTCTAACTTCCTCAAGTGCCCTCCATGGATTAAGGACGTGCTCTATGGTTTCATAACAGACGACAAGGTCAAAGGAGCCGGCCTTAAATGGTAGGTGATGAGCATCTGCTACCAGGAACTCGATGTGAGGATAATGTTTTCTAGCATACTGTATCGCTTCCCCATAGACATCTATCCCAACAACGTGGCTTTGAGGAAAAACTCGGGAGATTGTGTCGGTCATATGACCTCCGGCACATCCAACGTCAAGAATCTTTTTAAATTTTTTATCACCGACCAATTCTTTGAAAACTTGCATTT
>CAZLZK010000001.1:71225-80112 GCA_964564005.1 uncultured Gammaproteobacteria bacterium | reverse complement strand
AACCCTTATTGTACTATTTTGATATGTATCCAAGCATCTTATTTTTAGGTGCTTCTATTCTCCTCTTTTCCTTTAATATAAACGCCTTTCCTCTTCGCAATTGGGATGAGGCCTGGTATGCGGAAATTGTCCGCAACATGGCAGGTGGCGACCATAACCTCCTTGTTCCCTTTTGGAATGGACAATATTACTTTGATAAACCCCCACTCTATTTTTGGTTATCATTTCCCTTTTTCAAAATTTTTGGTCCCGGGGAATGGCAGGTGAGGATCATTTCGGTTTTGGCTGCTGCGAGCGCGACACTCCTAGTTTTCCTAATTGGTAAAAAACTTTTCAATCAAAAAGTTGGTATCCTCTCGTCTTTGGTTTTTGTAATCATCGGGCAAGTTTGGGTGCGCTTCTCACATGGCAATCTTGATGCGCTCCTTGTCGCTCTTTTTTTGGCGACCTTTTACACCCATCTTTTTGCAAAGCAAAAAAAGTTTGCGGTCCTCAGCGGGATCTTCCTCGGTCTTGGCTTTCTAGTAAAAGGCTGGTTTCTCGGCCTTTTTCCACTTGCGGCGATTCTTCTGTTCTCATGGATTACAAAAAAGAGATTGCCATATAATCTTTCGCTGATTATCCTTTTTGCCACCCTTTCCTCTGGATGGTGGTATCTCTTGGGGGCCTTAAGGTTTGGACGACCTTTTGTGAACTGGTATCTTTTGATCGTTGCTGATGGTAAGTTGGGACATTTTTCTTTACAGCCATTTTGGTATCTGGTACGGGATACAGGGATATGGCTTATACCAACCGCTCTTTATTTAATTGAAGTGGTCAGAAATAAAAACTTAATAGCCTTTGCGCTTATTATATTCTTGTTTATTTTCTCGCTTGGCTTTCTACCCGAAAAGTTTGATTGGTACAATCTGCCGGTTTATCCATTTGTAGCAATCTTGACGGGGTATTCTTTGTGGGAATTATTTAAGAAACACCGCAAGGCTGTGTCCTTATTGGTGGCATTAATTACAATTGCACAGGTTGTGGTTGTATATAAAATAGAAAGCATCTACCCTGACAGATCTAGTACTGGAGCAAACTTAGGATTGGTAGCCCGAGACATAGTTCAACCAGATGATGCACTCGTCCTCGACGACCGTGATTTTACATCGTTCCTTTACTACTCTAACCACAAAAAGATTTTTGTGGTTTCAAAAGAAGGCGGAAAACCTGGTGAATGGTGGGTGGTAAAATATGAAGATCTACCAGCGTTTACCAACCATCCTATTTTACTAATTTCTAAAGACCTTAATAATTTCCCTCCTGAATTTTCCGAACAACCGGTTTTAAAGGAATACATGAGCTATCGTTTTGTCCGATTAGCTATTCAATGATAAAATCTAATTGTGGGAAACCTGCCTTTGCCTAAGATTCCTGATCCGTGGAGACTCCTTGGCTCACTTGATCCCTCAATTGTTCAAGGGATGGTTATTGGCGGGATTGTCTTTGTTGTAGCGCTTACTGTAGGCTTCTCAAGGCGTTATGTCATCTCGGAGTCGTTGCGGGGTGTTTGGGCTGGATTCGCTGTGGGAGTGATTGCAGTTCTAGCCATAGAGGGTCTTATTTTTTGGGGCACAAAAAGCTTTCTTGCAAGCCCTAAAGCTACGTTTTTGCCGGAGAGCCTGCGGCTCACCTTAGCAAGTAGCCCAGAAAGTCTGACGAAGGTGTTAGGTATCGGAACCGAGAAGTCTCGCCCAACTGCCCAAAGCGTAGTTTTGGATTTTAACTCTTTGCCTCAAATTGACGTTGATCTGGTAAAAAACTCGATCTGTAAAGTTGAAAAATGACTTCTCTTTTAATCAAACTAGTGCTAGTTTTTCTTGGCGTTGGCGCTGCCGCCGTCTTTGTGACGCAAAAGACAGGCACCAATCTTAAGGCTCTAGGGAGTTTGTTGCCCACAGAAAAGAAGGCTGGAGAGACTCCGAAGAACTTTGATCTTGGGGGCACAATTTCGAATGTTTTACCTGCTGTTGATGAGATTCCCTCGTTCACACCCTTAATAAACACAAAGGACAATATCCAGAATACTGTGCAAAGTATTATTAACCTTCCACAAGAAGAGAAAGCCGCATTCTGCAAACAGGTTTGTTCCCAGTAGACTCTTCAGGTACAATAATGGCGTGGAACGCCTAGAAGAACAATTGAAGCTTCTCCAAGCACGCCTTGAGGTAATACAAAAAAGCCTTGATATTCCCTCTAAGAGAAAAAGGCTTCGCGAACTTGAAGCCGAGTCTTTAAAGCCTGACTTTTGGCAGGATAATGAGAAGGCCCGAAAGACTATGCAGGAGATCAATTTCCTGCAAGAGGAGATTTCGGGTGTAGAGAGTGTTTCTAGGGCGATAAATGATGCCTTATCGGTAAGCCGCGAAGCTGGGTTAGAGGTCGAGGTAGAAAGGGCCGTGCGGGATGCAACAGAAGCACTTGACAAGCTCGAGACCACAACCTTCCTTTCTGGCAGGTATGACAAAAATGACGCAATTGTCTCCATTCATGCTGGGCAAGGAGGGACTGAGGCTATGGACTGGGCTCAAATGCTTCTTCGAATGTATCTTAGATATGGTCAAAGGAAGGATTGGGGGGTTGAGGTTGTTGATCAAACACCCGGGGAGGAGGCAGGGATAAAATCCGGAACCCTTATTATTTCTGCCCCTTTTGCCTACGGATATTTAAAAGGTGAAGCCGGAACGCACAGGCTTGTCCGTCAATCTCCGTTTAACGCGGATCAACTTCGCCAAACCTCTTTTGCTCTTGTTGAGGTTATGCCGGCTCTTGACGAGGCACCCGATATCGAGATTAAGGATGATGATTTGGAATGGCAGTTTTTCCGCGCCTCAAGCCAGGGAGGACAGAACGTACAAAAGGTTTCAACTGCAGTGCGTTTAACCCATAAACCCACGGGTATTGTAGTTACTGCCCAGACAGAGCGCTTTCAAGAGCAGAACCGAAAGATCGCCCTGGATTTGCTACGGTCTAAACTTTGGGCAAGACGCGAGCTTGCCGAGAAGGAACAAGCAAAAGCTATAAAAGGCGAATATAGACCAGCTTCTTGGGGTACACAAATTCGCTCTTACGTTCTTCACCCTTATAAAATGGTAAAGGATTTGCGCACAGATGTTGAAACGAGTAATACAGAGAGTGTTTTGGATGGCGACCTTGACGAATTTATTGATGCAGAATTAAGACATTTATGATATAGTGGGTTTGCCCTATTTAGCTATGCCAGACACAGAGCCAGTCCAAATCAATACTTCCCAGGGCCAGTCGCGTCTCACCCGACTTGCCGATATGCCATTCCTAAAAGGGGTAGTTTTGCCTGCGTTGGTTATAATTGCTGTAGTTGTTGCTGGGGTGGGAACCGGATTTTTTATATCCACGGGGACGGGGAAGGTCGCTGGTATTGCAACGAAAAGCGGTGTTTCGGTTGCTCCGGGGGCAGAGGTTAAAAAAGGCGGTGCAGAGGCGGGTCTTTCTGACACAGCAACATTTAGAGACAGCGCACAGGGGGTTCTTGAACAAGGCGGTATTGACGGCGAGGGGACACACCACTTAGTTCGAGACGGTGGGCCCTCGCAGAATGTTTATTTGACCTCATCCGTTGTTGATCTTGAGCAGTTCCTAGGCAAGAAGGTTGAGGTTTGGGGCGAGACGTTTGCTGCAAAAAAGGCGGGGTGGTTAATGGATGTTGGACGGATCAAAGTCATTGAGTAAACATGCCCGATGGTACGTTTCGAAAAGGTTACAAAGAAATTTGGCGCTATCGTTGCCCTTCAGGATATCTCCTTTGAAGTAAAAGAAGGAGAATTTGTTTTTATAACCGGTCCATCCGGCAGCGGGAAAACCACACTGATCCGTCTTCTCCTCCGAGAACTAACTCCAGACGCAGGGAGGATTTCGATCGAAGGTAGGGATATTGCGACACTCAAAGGTCGCGACATGCCCTTTTATAGAAGAAAAATTGGCGTTGTCTTTCAAGATTTCAAACTTATTCCAGATAGGACAGTTTATGAGAATGTAGGCCTAGCGCTTGAGATTTCCGGCGAGGTCAGTGATAAAAAGATAAAGGAGGTGCTTGAGGAGGTTGAACTTGCCGAGCGAGCCTCTCTTTTTCCAAGACAGCTGGCTGGAGGAGAACTTCAACGCGCTGTTCTTGCGCGAGCGCTCGTAGGAGGACCAAAACTTATTCTTGCTGATGAGCCAACAGGAAATCTTGATCCAGCAACAGCGAGAGAGATAGTGAGACTTTTCGACCACGCCGCCCATGGTGGAACGACAGTCCTCATGGCAACCCATAACGCCGACATTGTTAATGCGCTCAAACATCGTGTAATAAATCTTAAAAGAGGTAAAATTGTAGGGGATAAGAAAAACGGGGGGTATGAAGAATAAATGAAACAGTACTTTAGGACGGCCTGGAAGCATATAAGGCGCGCTCCCTACCAAGCTCTTGCGGCAATTGTTATTATGACTTTGACGTTTTTTGTGGCGACTATTCTTGCTGTTTTGGCAAATGGCTCCTCGCAAACAATTGCCTACTTTGAAACAAAACCCCAGATAATAGCCTTTTTAAAGGAGGACGCAACCCCTGAACAAGTTTCTAATCTTCAACATAAACTCGAAGGGGACCAAAGAGTTAAAAATGTTCACTATGTTTCGAAGGAACAGGCACTGAAATTCTTCCGTGAAGCATCGGATAACCCCTCGGTTTTGGAGTTAGTAAGCCCCAACATTTTCCCCACAAGTCTTGAATTCTCCGTTACCAACCTTTCGTTTGCCAACACCCTCGTTAAGGAGGTTCAAGGAGAAAAGATAGTTGATCAAGTTCTTTTTACCGCAAGTTTGAGTGCAGACAACCTCGAGGAGGTTATAGCGCGTCTTCACACAATTGCAAATTATATAAGAGTCGGAGGGGGGATTATCTTTGGCTTTCTTCTTGCCTCATCCTTTCTTATCCTTTTGGTTATCATCAGTATGCGCATTTCGACTCGTAGAGGAGAGATAGAAATTCTAAGTCTAATTGGTGCAACAAAGGGTTTTATAAGAAGCCCATTTGTTATAGAAGGGATACTTTATGCAGTTTTTGGTGCTTTCCTGGGATGGCTTTCGGCAAGTCTTTTAATTCTTTATGGTGCCCCTTCTCTTTCTCAGTTTTTTAGGGATGTTCCGATGCTTCCGACGCAGACGTCGGCACTCCTTACTCTTCTTGGAATAATCTTGGGCGGGGAGTTAATTTTGGCAATTTTCATAGGAGTTTTTGGTAGCTTCCTTGCGCTGCGGCGATATTTAAAGATATGACCCGCCCGCTTTCCTTAATGCGGCTTCTTGTTATTCTTCTCTTTTTGGTGACAAGCATTCCCTTTGCGCGTTCAGAGATTGCATTGTCCTACGAGAGCTTGCCTCTAGGCCAATCAACAAGCGAACAGGCCGATCGGCTACGCAGAATTAGAGAACAGATTGCCGAAACCGAGAAGTTGCTCGATGAGACCCGCCAGAAAAAAGCGACTTTGCAAAACGAAATTCTATATCAAGATAGCCAAATTAAACTGACAGAACTTAAAATCCAGGAAACACAAGAAGAGATAGACTCTTTAACAATCCAGATAGATAAATTGGAGGGAGTTTTGGGCAATCTCTCGAAAGTGTTTGCCCAGCGAGCCGTCGAAACATACAAAGTTAAAAGGCTTGAGGATCCCTTCGTTCTTTTGGTGACAGCAGATAGCGTTTCCCAGTTTATCTCGCGATTCCATTATCTTCGAAAAATTCAAGAGCATGATAGGGAATTACTTCTCCAGATGCAGGTTTCCCAAACAAACTATGAGGATCAAAGGAGCAAAGTCGAGAGCCTACAAGGTCGCCTTGAGGATCAAAAAACTACTCTCTCAAAACAAAAGGTCCAGAAGCAAAACCTTTTAGCTACGACGAAAAATGATGAGAAGAAATACCAAGCTTTGCTTGCGGAACTGCGAGCAGATGCTGAATCTATTGCTCGTGCTTTGTCCTCGGTTGGCGCAAGGATTGGCGATGTTAACAAAGGAGATGTGATAGCATCAGTTGGCAACACTGGTTGCTCAACCGGTCCCCATCTTCATTTTGAGGTTTTTGAGAATGCCAAAGTTGAAGGAGGAAGGGTTGTGGGGGATAGGGTCAACCCCCATAAATACCTCGATAACGGACACTTTCAACATCCGCTCCCGGGCAGTATTGTAACCGCTGATTATGGTATTTCCTATCTTTTAGGCACACACTCAGGGATTGATTTTGCGTTTCCGTTTAGCAGTGGGCCGACTGCTGGTACCCCAATTTTAGCAGCGGAGCGGGGGGTTGCGTACGCTGCCCAAGACCCTCAATCTTGTTATCTAACCAATACTGCGGGAAAGGGTATAATTATCGACCACCAAAACGGCCTAGTAACCTTATACTGGCACATACCGTAATCCTTTATCGGCCTTTACTTCCATTCTGCCAGTGCGTTTTGAGCATTTTCCTTCCTCCGCCGTGCAGAAAAATTATATTCCGATGCCGTCTCGTATCACTTTACACTGATATGTAAAGGTGTAAAGCTAGGTGAGTCTTTTCTTGGGATCCTTCTTCGCAAATTCTGAAGCGAGTTCTTCACGGAAGTCTTTGTCGGTTGCTGTTTTTGAGCGCATATTTGCGAGGAATTTTTCAAGTTCCCCTTTTTCCTTTTGAGTCATATAACTGGACGCGTAGTAAAGCAGAATCTGTGGGAGTCCATATCCAACGCCGGGTATCCTTTTTGGCTTGTAAGTTTTTCTGCGTTGAGGAAGTTTCTCAATTACTTTCTTTAGTCCCTCGCCCGCATTATTAAGCCACATTCTAACCTTCGATATTGTGGCAAAACTACAGTGCAAATTATTGACTATTTCCTGAGTTGTTTGACCAGAAATAATAAGCTTTGCAATTCTTAGTCTTTTGGCCAAATTTCTTACCTCTTTCTCCGTCAGGAGATCTTGCATTAACAAGGCCGTATCTACAGGATTTCTTGTTAAAGTAAACGCATTTATAAGATCGAAGATTAAATTTTTCTCCTCTTGGGGCGGAAGTTTATCGAAGCGTTTTTCTTTATAGTAAAAGTAGTTAAACCTTCCCATAAGTTTATGGTAGTACCTTTACACTGATATGTAAAGGTGTAAAGTAGTAGTTGACGGTGTCGATGGAGATGGCCTAGGATAAGGAGAACCCATGTTAGAGGGTAAGTCTGTGTTTGTTGAGAGGTCAGCCCGCGTTTGAAAGGAAATCCCGTGTTTAAACTGCTCTCTGCCGCAATCGGAGCTTTCGCCCTGCTTCTGGGAACTGCCGGAGTTGCAAAAGCGACTTTCAGCATTAGCGAGACCCCCACAACTGTTAGCGATAACCAATCGTTTACGATGATGGTTAACCTAACGGTTGGTGGACACGCAGGTGATAGTTATTATCTTCGGGCAGACTTTTCTCATCCCGATTCCGCAACATCCTATTTTGGATATACAAAGAACAATGTAGATAATTGGTACAACGGTACTCCTTCTCCAGTTGACCATACACAGTTTTATAAAGTTACACTGAACGAATTTAATTCATGGGCTGGTCTCCTTAATGTTAAGCCAGACCCAGGAAGCTCGGCCTACAAAGGACCGGCGACATACAACCTAAAGGTACGTCGATATACCACTTCGGGAAGTAGCTACGCATGGTCCGATAACACAGTGGCTATTGCGATTGCGGCAAGCTCGACTCCTACTCCAACGCCCACTCCCAGCCCTACGCCTACTCCGACCCCGACCCCTACGCCTACCCCAACGTCTACACCGAAACCTTCGTCAACACCATCCCCTGTAACTTCAACTAAAACGCCGACTCCAACTCCAGAACCTAAGGCCACTGGAGCAGGCGCTAGCCTTGCCTATTCAACTAAGAAATCAAATACGAATCTTGTTCTGGGTGCACAGGAAGGCTCGGCTGTTGAAGGCACAGAGTCTACGCTGTCATCTGTGGATGAAGATTCGAGCCAGAGTCAAAAGCCATTTCTCGCGATAGGATTGATAGCATTAGGAACCGTCTTTTTGGGTATTGCAGGCTACGCTTTCTTGAGAGAGCGGTCTTCTGGTAAAATTAAGGACTTGGATGAAAAAGTTTCGTAACTATTGGTTGCCCACCATCCTTTGGGCCTTAGTAATTTTTTTCCTCTCGGCCTTAACAGTGACTCCCTCTAAGGAATTTTATTGGCAGGATTTTCTTGTTAAAAAGACAGCACACCTTGTTGAATATGCCATCCTTTTCACCTTTTTGTACAGGGCTCTTCTAAATGCCACAACATTTTCAAAAAAGCGGGCAGCTTTTATTGCCCTTATCCTTTGCAGCCTTTACGGCCTAACCGACGAATATCATCAATCCTTTACACCAGGTCGAGAGCCCAAAGGCAGAGATGTTATCATTGACACAATTGGAGCAGGCTTAGCCTGGCTTTATATATGGAAGTATTTACCCGGAGCGCCCGAGAGACTGCGGAGCTTGGCAAAAGTTTTGCAGATAATCTAAAAGGTGGCGAGACACTCGCTTTGACTGGGGATTTGGGCAGTGGCAAAACTACATTTGTGCAAGGGTTGGCTCGGGGTTTGGGGATAACTCAGCGTACAATAAGCCCGACATTTATTTTGGTGCGAGAATATGAGATAGCACACAGCACACAGAACATGGGGCACAGGAGAAAGCTGTATCATGTAGATCTGTACAGGCTGGAAGAAAAGGTAGAACAAGAGGTTAAGAGCTTGGGGCTTGAAGATATTTGGGGCAAAGAGGAGAATGTCGTTGTAATTGAGTGGGCAGAGAAAATTGCACCCATTTTACCCAA
>CAZLZK010000001.1:69804-71125 GCA_964564005.1 uncultured Gammaproteobacteria bacterium | reverse complement strand
AGGAGAATGTCGTTGTAATTGAGTGGGCAGAGAAAATTGCACCCATTTTACCCAAAACAGCCAAGTGGATTAAGTTCGAAAGCTTGGACGGCGAGAGGCGAAAGATTACATTTGTATGATGCTATTAGTAGATACAAGCAACTCCGAAAAAATAACGGTTGGCATAAACGATGAGCGGTGGGTGGAGGATGCGCGAATGGAAAAATCTCAGAAACTCCTTGGTATGATTGAGAGTAAATTAAAAGAGAAAGGGGTGGTTTTGGATGATGTTAGTGAAATTAAAGTCAACACCGGCCCCGGCTCTTTTACGGGACTGCGTGTTGGTATTTCAGTTGCAAATGCCCTTGGTTGGCTTCTTGAGGTGCCGGTTAACAATAAGAATATAAAGAAGGAGGGGCCCACAGAGCCTGTCTATTCGTGAAAGCTGCAGTTGTTGGGGGAGCTGGATACATCGGAAGTTTTACCTCACACGCCTTGCGAGACGCAGGCTGGGATGTTGTTATCATTGATGACCTTTCATCAGGCCATAAAGAAGCAGTTGCTGGCCTTCGTCTTGAAAAAATAGATGTCGTTAAACAAGAACGGGAACTTGCCATACTCTTTGAAACGGAAAAATTCGATGCCGTATTTCACTTTGCCGCTTTAATACAAATGGAGGAGTCGATGAAGGACCCGGCTCTTTATTTTAGACACAATATAGGTGGATCCATAAATGTTTTGGAAGCGGCAAGGACAGGTGGAGCCAAAAGATTTATTTTCTCTTCAACCGCCGGTGTTTATGGTAATCCTCAAAAGCTTCCTATTCCCGAGGAGCATCCGAAAAATCCAACAAACCCTTATGGTGAAAGCAAAGTCATGGTTGAGAGAACTCTGGCTTGGTACTTCAAGATCTTTGGAATTTCATCAGTCAGTATTCGTTATTTTAATGCAGCAGGAGCAAGCTTGGATGGGAAGACGGGCGAGGATCATCCCAAAGAAAGCCATCTTATGCCGAGGATTATTCGATCGGTCTTGCGAAACGAAGAGATAACAGTTTTTGGCAACGACTATGAAACCAGGGATGGAACTTGTATAAGGGACTATGTTCATGTACTGGATCTAGCAACAGCGCATATAAAAGCGCTGGAATATCTTGAAGGGAGGGAAGGGACATTTGCCTTTAATACTGGCACAGGGCAAGGACATTCTAATTTAGAGGTCATAAAAATGGTAGAGCAGGTTTCGGGCAAAAAGGTTCAATATTCAATAGGGCCGCGCCGAGAGGGAGATGCAGCAAATCTTGTTGCAGATCCTACCAAAGCACAAAAGGAGCTTGGCTGGA
>CAZLZK010000001.1:62231-69704 GCA_964564005.1 uncultured Gammaproteobacteria bacterium | reverse complement strand
TCACTGCCCTTCTTTTGAGTCTCCTCTTCCCACACGAGATTAATAACCACAGAGCAAGACTACTTCAACCTCTTTTTGTGGCACTTTCTATCTTAATGTTTTTGGGAACGCAACTTGCGCTTCCCTTTTTACCGCGCCTCACACCTATTGTCCTTGGCTATAGTTCAAATATCACTCCCGATAGAATTATTGAATTGGTTAACAAGGAGCGTGCTGCAACCGGCGCACCGGTCCTTAACGTAGATACATTATTAACCCAGGCGGCCGTAAGCAAAGCTTCTGATATGTTGACCAAGGGCTATTGGGCGCACGTTGCCCCAGATGGCACCGACCCTTGGTATTTTTTTACAAACAGTGGCTATCAATATCGGTATGCTGGAGAAAATCTGGCGCGGGATTTTTCAACACCCGATGCGGTCGTTTCGGCTTGGATGGCTTCTCCCTCCCATAGAGACAACCTTCTTGCTCCCCGCTATGAGGATATAGGCATTGCGGTTGTAGAAGGCGATTTGAAGGGAGTTAAGACAACTATCGTTGTGCAACTTCTAGGTAGAAAACTGGGGACTCTTGCGGCCCCTCCAGCCGGCACAGTTCCCGAGAGCTCGGCAGTATCAACGGTTCCCCTATCTGCAAAGATTGCAGGACTTAAGGAGGAGGCGAGGAACATTTTAATCGCAGACAAGCTCCGCTTCATTTCGCCTTTCACTGCGTCATCGCGAATAGCTTTATTCTTGGTCTCTTTCTTCTTGGCGGTATTTACTCTAGACATAATTATTGTTCACCAAAGACGCATTGCAAGAAGATCTTCGCACTCCGCGGCCCACCTTGTATTTCTAGGTATGATACTGATAGTAATCTTGGCATCAAAAGCCGGATTGGTGCTCTAACCGATGAACAAATTACTTTTTAACGAGACTACAAAACACTTACCCCACTACTTAAGTTTAATTGGAGTTGCGGGAGCTTTCCTTTGGGGGTTTATCGCCTTCTCTTATGATAAGGCCTTTCAATCCGCTCTCACCCTTGCATTAGGTATATCTTTTATTGTTTGGGGCATCGTTCACCATTTTATCCATGACGACTTGCACCCAAGGGTCGTTTTGGAATATATTATGTCAGCTGCCCTAGGCACGGTTGTTCTGCTTGCCGTTATTTGGAACGCGTGAACAGACAAGCTTTGCTTAATCGCAGACAAGCTTTGCTTATCTGGAGTGCATAAAACATGAAAGGTGTTATCTTGGCGGGAGGTCTGGGAACCAGGCTTTACCCCCTAACCCACGCAACCAACAAGCATCTTCTGCCTGTTTACGACCAGCCGATGGTCTTCTATCCAATTCAAACCCTTGTTGAGGCTGGAGTCAGGGATATTATGGTTGTTACGAGTGGCCCGCACTCGGGCCACTTCATTCAAGTTTTAAAAAATGGCAAGGAGCTGGGAGTTTCGCACTTGGAATATGCTTATCAGGAAAATCCCCAAGGTGGAATTGCAGATGCACTCGCCTCTGCAGAGGATTTTGCCGATCGGGGGCCCATAACTGTTATCCTCGGCGACAATACAACAGATGCCGATATATCAGGCCCTGTTAAGAACTTTAAAGGCGGTGCAGTAATTTTCCTGAAAGAGGTTCCAGACCCGGAGCGTTTCGGTGTACCGGTTTTTGACCCGAAGGACAAAGATAGAATTATTCGCATTGAAGAAAAACCTCAAAAACCACAGTCGAACTTTGCCGTGACTGGGCTTTATATCTTTGATAATAAAGTTTTTGATTTTATTAGGAAGATTAAACCCTCAAGGCGAGGCCAGCTCGAGATTACGGATGTGAACAACTGCTATATAAAGGCAGGCAACCTTGGGTGGAGTGAGCTTGAGGGTTTTTGGACAGATGCAGGCACCTTCG
This sequence comes from uncultured Gammaproteobacteria bacterium, assembly GCA_964564005.1. GTDB lineage: Bacteria > Patescibacteriota > Microgenomatia > UBA8517 > UBA10165 > CAZLZK01. Next base: position 67,806 of record CAZLZK010000001.1, on the reverse strand, counting down.
AGAGCCTCTTTAGAGCTAATGCCTACTGGGCAGAGAAAAAGGAAAAGTGATATAAAAGTGGTATAATTGAGCTCCAGAATGGCTCAAAAGGCACAAAACGGGTTCTTTAGCCCCACCAAAGGGGAGCTTTCGCTCCAAGGAGTTGCCCAGGAAATTTCCGATTTCATAGACGAGGAGCCCCAAGCAGTCTATAGGCTTGTTGTGGGTACAGATTCTCAAGCGAAAAGGCTGAATGGCGCGTCCGAGATAGATTTTGTTACTGCTATAGTGATTCATAGGAGGGGTCGAGGAGGTAGGTACTTTTGGCACAAAGAACGCCGAAATAAAGTCTATGTCCTCCGCGAGAAAATATACACAGAGACATTAATGTCTCTGGAGCTTGCCCACGAACTTATCCCTATACTTCGAGACAAGATCCCCGGGAGTAAATACGACCTTGAGATACACATAGATGTTGGTCCTATTGGCCCCACACGCGATATGATCAAAGAAGTTGTGGGTATGGTTGCCGGAAATGGCTATACGGCAAAGACAAAACCTGAGTCTTATGGAGCCTCAACCGTTGCCGATAAACACACGTAAATGAAACTTCTTGTTACAGGTGGGGCGGGATTTATTGGGTCAAATTTTATTCATTATTGGCTAGGAACTCATGCTAAAGATCAAGTTGTTAATTTTGATAAGCTCACCTATGCGGGCCATTTAGAGAGTCTCCGAGACGTTAAAGATAATAAAAACTACTCCTTTATCAAGGGTGATATCGCTGAACCGGAAGATGTTAAAAATGCCATAAAGGGAGTAGATATTATTGTTCACTTTGCCGCAGAGTCGCACGTTGACCGGTCGATAATAGACCCTTTAATTTTTGTTAAAACCAATACATGGGGAACCGCGGTTTTACTAAAAGCTGCACTGGATAATAAAGTAAAAAGGTTCCATCACGTTTCAACCGACGAAGTTTATGGAAGTTTAGGACCCAATGATCCTCCCTTCAACCCCGATACTCCTATGCGGCCAAGGACTCCTTATGCAGCGTCCAAAGCTGGAGCTGATCATTTGGTAAGAGCATTTCTTGAAACTTACGGTTTGCCTGTAACGATTACCAATTGTGCAAATAATTTCGGCCCATTTCACGATCCCGAAAAGCTCATCCCTCGCTTTATAACAAATCTTTTGGAGGGTGAAAAGGTGCCACTTATGGGTAAAGGTGAAAACGTGAGAGAATGGCTCTATGTTGTGGATCATGCAAAAGCTATAGATTTAGTAATCCAAAAAGGGAAGGTAGGAGAAACGTATTTGGTCCAAGGGGAAGAGAAAACTAATCTGGAAGTAGCCCGGAAAATTCTAGAAATTTTAGGCTTAGATGAGTCGTATATTGAATATGTGGAGCATCGACTAGGGCATGATTTCCGCTATGCAAATGATGGGAGGAGAATAAGAGAATTAGGGTGGAGACCGGAGCACACCTTTGATGAATGGTTAGAGAAGACCGTAGAATGGTTCAAGGAAAATGAATGGTGGTGGAAACCTCTCAAAAAAGGTAGGCCAAATGTGGACAGGTCAGCGCAAAAATCATATGGATAAAAGGCTTGTTAAACCAGCATCGATTAATGGACTTTGGATTATCGATAGACCGATCCTATCTGATGAGAGAGGTTTTTTTCGGGAGGTATTTCGTCTTAGTGAACTTGAGGAAGTTATTGACAAGGAATTTAAGGTTAGGCAATGGAGCCACTCCCGTTCAAAGCCGGGTGTTTTGAGGGGGCTCCACGCAGAGCCCTGGAACAAACTTGCCTACTGTGTCAAAGGAGAAGTGTTTGTGGCCATCGTCGATTTAAGGCCTGACTCGGAAACCTTTGGTCGTCATCAAACTTTTGAATTTGGGGAATCAAACCGCAAGGCACTATTTGTCTCTCAAGGGCTTGCTCACGGTTTTTACATCAAACCCACACAGGGTGATAAGCAGGCCATTGAAGATGGCCAAGCAGAATATTGTTATTTGGTAGACCAAGAATATATCTCAGGCCCACACACTGCACTTACCTGGAACGACCCGGATGTTCGGATACCTTGGCCGACTAAGATACCTGAACTTTCCGAAAAAGACAAGCACAACCCCACCCTAAGAGAACTTTTTCCCGAGAAATTTAAATGACGACTCCTTCGTTTGCTGTTTTGGGCGCAAGCGGACTTGTTCTTTCAAGGTTCCTCGAGCTTTATCCAAAGACAGTTGTTTCCGCGCCCGATATCTCTGAACTTGATATTACTGATCAGGACGCGATCCTGCATTGGACTAAGAAGTTGCCGCAAACGAGTGTTGTTGTTTTGGGAGCTGCCTATACCGATGTTGATGGAGCAGAGAAAGAGAAAGAAGATAAGTCGGGGGTTGTCTATAAGGTTAATGTCTTGGGGCCACAGAATGTCAGCTTAGCGTGTAAACAGCACGGACTGTTTTTAATACATATCTCAACAGATTTTGTTTTTTCCGGGACGCAGGATTATAAAGGTCCGTATCGAGAAGACCAAGAACCAGTTTTGGATGAAGAAAACTTAGGTTGGTATGGACAGACCAAATTCATGGGAGAGCAAGAAGTACAAGGCTCAGGAGCTATTGCGGCAATTCTTCGAATCTCATACCCCTTTAGAAGTAATTATGAACTAAAAATTGATTTTGCTCGTAATATACTCTTCCTTTATGACCAAGGAAAATTGTACCCGATGTTTAGTGATCAATATCTAACCCCTACTTTCGTAGACGAAGCAGTAGGAGTAATCAAAAAAATCGGAGAACAGAAATTGCAAGGCGTTTTCCACTGCGCTTCAAGCAACATAACAACACCTTATGACTTTGCAACCTTGCTCTTAAGGCGAGCGCGGGGTGCAACCAACATTGTTAAGCGCTCCTCAGTACTTGATTTTAGAAAGCAGTTTCCGGAAAGGTCCCTGAGACCCCAATACGGCGGATTGGACTCAAGGAAAACTTCGGAAGAGCTTGGAATTCATTTTATGAGGTGGGAAGAGAGTGTAGATGAACTAGTAAAACAGATGGCTACTTCAGAAGGTCCGGTCGGAGCTTCTTAGTTTTTTCCATTGCCCTCTCTACTCGCCATTTTCCAATTTCCTTATGATTTCCTCCCAGAAGTATCTTTGGTACTTTCCACCCCCGGAAGTTTTCTGGGCGGGTGTATTGAGGATACTCCAGAGAATTTTCCAATTTCCACTCTCCGAAAGGAGACTCTCGCTTTCCAATTTCCAATGGGGAGAAAGACTCGAATTGAGTGGCTTCGGGTTTTTCCAAGACGCCGTGAACAAGACGTACGACAGCATCAACTACCACCATTGCAGGAAGTTCTCCACCGGTCAAGACGTAGTCGCCGATTGAGATTTCCTCATCGATAAGGTATTCCTTTATCCGCTGGTCCACTCCTTCATAATGTCCAGCGACAAAGATGAGATGCTTGTCTTTTGCTAACTCCTGAGCCTTACTTTGGGTGAATTTCTCTCCGGCAGCGTCAAGCAAGATTACCTTAGAATTTTTCTTTCGTAAATCTGTAAGCGCTCTGTCCACGGGTTCTACCATTAAGATCATACCAACCCCGCCCCCATATGGCCTGTCGTCGACCGTCTTATGACGGTCTTCTGCCCAATCGCGCAGATTATGAATTTTTATCTCAACCAACCCCTTTTCTTGGGCGCGCTTAATTATGCTCTCGTCAAAGGGCCCAGAGAACATTTTCGGAAACAAAGTTAAGATATCGACCCTCATTATGTATATTTTACCATTACTACCCGAGATCATCGGTTTTTTGATATACTTTGGTCGAACAAGAATATGAAAAAAGCATTGGTTGCTGGTGGTGCTGGCTTTATTGGTTCTCATCTTTGCGAGCGGTTGCTCGGAGACGACTGGCAAGTCTTTTGTATCGACAACCTAATTACAGGAAGTCTCAAGAATGTAGAACATTTAAAAGGCAGCGAGAAATTTTTCTTTATCCGGGCGGACATTACTCAGCCTCTACCCAAGGAGATTGCTGGGGAAAAATTCAATACAGTTTTGCACCTGGCAAGCCCGGCAAGCCCGCAAGACTATATGCGCTGGCCGTTAGAAACGATTCTTGCCAATACTCAGGGCACCCAAAACCTTCTTAACTTATGTAAGGGGGCTGGAGCGTCTTTTCTCTTTACCTCAACTTCTGAGGTCTATGGGGATCCTCAAGTTCACCCTCAACCAGAAACTTATTGGGGGAACGTTAATCCAGTCGGTCCTCGCAGCCCTTATGACGAGAGCAAACGCCTTGGCGAAACTTATGCCATGCTTTATCACAGGAACGAGGGCGTCAACGCGCGAATTGTCAGGATTTTTAATACTTATGGCCCGAAAATGCAGCGAGGGGATGGGCGAGCAATACCTACTTTTATTAGTCAGGCACTCTTAAACGAGGATATTACGGTTTATGGTGATGGTTCTCAAACTAGATCTTTTTGCTACGTTGCGGATCTCGTAGAAGGTATTACTAAAGCTGTTACTTTGCCAGCGACTCGCGGAAAAGTGATTAATTTAGGTAATACCGAAGAATTTACTATTGCCGAGCTTGCGCAATTAATTAAGAAGGCAACCGGGAGCAAGTCACGACTCGTTTATAAGCCCTTGCCAGAAGACGATCCGACTCGCCGAAGGCCAGACATCTCATTAGCAAAAAGACTCTTAGGTTGGGAACCAAAAGTTAGCCTTGAGGAGGGATTAGTCCAAACAATTGAGTATTTTAAGACTCTTCTCTAATGAATGCGGTTGTTGTAATCCCCACCTTTAACGAGCGGGATAATATTTCTCATCTTCTCTCACAGCTCAGAAAGGTTGTGGGCGAGGTTAGAGGTTGGAAAATAGAGATTCTGGTTGTTGATGACAACTCGCCTGATGAGACCGGAGATGTTGTTCGGCAATTCGCTAAAAGAGGTAAAAATATCTATCTTCTGCCACGCCAAAGGAAAGAAGGATTGGGTACGGCATATCTTGCTGGGATGAGAAAGGCATATGACGAAATGGGGGCGGAGGTTGTTCTGACAATGGACGCGGATCTTTCTCACAGTCCCGAGTATCTTCCGGATTTGTTAAGAAAAATTAAAGAGGGTGCAGACTTTGTTGTGGGATCCCGTTATATTACCGGAGGCGCAATCCCCCCCAACTGGCCAATTCAAAGAAAGCTTCTGTCTGTCTTTGGCAACATTATTGTTACGGTTTTTCTTGGGAGTCGAGCTCTTTCGGATTGGACATCAGGATACAGAGCAATAAAAAAGAGTGTTTATGAAAGAGTGCGCCAGATGATTGTTGAGGACCGCGCCTCGGCGAGAGGATATACTTTTAATATCTCGTTTGCCTACCACGCGGTTGCCGAGGGCTTTAAAGTCTCGGAGACCCCAATAAAGTTTTCAGATCGAAGGAAAGGGAAATCTAAACTCGGCCTTGAGTATCTTTTCCACACACCCATCTTTCTGTTTCGAACCCTTGGTTCGCGTGTTCATGCTCGACTTCAGATACTCCTAGGAGGTAAAGTAAAAGCATGAATATTGTTGTGAT
>CAZLZK010000001.1:60148-62131 GCA_964564005.1 uncultured Gammaproteobacteria bacterium | reverse complement strand
ATCATCCCCACATATAACGAAATTGAGAATATCGGCAGGATGCTGGATGTGTTGACCCAAGAGGAATTTCCAAAGATCAAGGGGCACACGATGAAGATCCTTGTTGTTGACGACAGTTCCCCCGATGGTACGGCGGATGTGGTTCGCGAGAGGATGAAAGTGCACAAAAATATAGAACTTCTTCTGGGTAGAAAAGAGGGCTTAGGGACAGCGTATGCACGAGGCATGAAGTACGCGATGTCGAAAATGGGAGCGGATGCTGTAATCGAGTTGGATGCTGATTTTCAACATGACCCCAGAGATGTTAAAAGGTTGGTTGCGGCATTTGACGAAGGATACGACTATGTCATCGGCTCGCGATACATCAAAGGAGGCTCAATTCCCCAGCAATGGTCTTTTTACAGAAAGTTTGTCTCCTGGGGCGGCAATCTCTTTGCTAGGGTAGTTTTGCTTTTTTTACGCACCCATGATGTTACGTCTGGTTTTAAACTAACACGGGTTAAAGGATTCTTAGATAAAGTTGATTTAGATCACCTTCTTTCAAAATATTATGCTTACAAAATTCATATTTTATTTGAAATCATTAAAAACAGAGGGGCAAAAGTTAAAGAGATTCCAATTAATTTTCATTACAGAGAGCGTGGTTCCTCAAAAATAGAACAGAAAGACTTGTTTGACTCATTTAGGGTCACAATTATCCTCTTTTTCAAGTCCCGCTTTTTTAAGTTTGCAGTTGTAGGGTTTACCGGTTATTTGATTAATGCTGTGGGCCTTGAAATTTTTAGGCGGTCAGGAATATTTAATGTGGTGGCCCAAGCAACCCACCTCCGGGGGCCTTTTGCCATCTTTTCTCAACCTTCTGCCTGGTCTGCCGCAGCAGCAACAGAGCTTGCGATAATGTCGAACTTTACTTTTAACAACTTTTGGACTTTCTCGGCTAAGAGTATTACAAGACCAGTCCGATTTGTTTGGAAGTTTTTTCAGTTTAACTTAACTTCTTTTGGAGCGCTGGTTATCCAGTTCTTAGTTGTCGGAACAGCCGTCTTGATTTTTGAGGATACTCGAATTGTGCGCCAGATTGCAGTGGTTGCCGCGATGCCTCTTGTTATCGCCTACAACTACACGATGTACAACGTTTTTATTTGGAAAACTTGGAAAGTCCCAGGACTTGGTTGGTTTCAAAACCGGCAATTAGTTAAAGGTTGATTATAGCCTTTGTAGAGCCTTCCTCATTTTTTCTGTTGCCTCCTCAAAAGGAGTATTTTTGGGGAAGCTTAACGGTTTTCCGATAGTTACCGCAATCTCTTTTCGCTTTTTTGGAAAGTTGTCCCAGAAGCTTTTTCCTTCTGGCGGAAAAATTTCTCGATAAGCAGAACTTATCTTTATGGGGACTACCGGGACCTGCATCTCAACGGCTAAAAATCCAGTGCCAGGTTTAAACTGCATAAGTTTACCACTTGGTGGGCTGTAATCCCCCTCGGGTGTAATAAGCACAGAATACCCCTTGTCTAAGAATTCTCCAGTTAGTTCCAAACTAGCCTTTATCTTTTCTCGTTTATCAAAAGGAAATCCTGCTCCAAAAACCACGACGAAAAACTTTCTGTAATTACCCCCCCAGTGTTGTACATCTGTGGCAATCACGAGCCTTTCTCGGATACTTCTGGGCAGGGCACGCAAGACGCACACCCCGTCCATATTGCCGATGTGATTAAAGTAAAAGATTCCCGGAAGCCTGATGTTTTCAAGATTCTCTCTACCCTTAATCTGTGCTGGCGCAAAAAGGCTGTGGAGAGGAAAGGCGATGAGATTCTGTAGTAGAGTACGCAGCCATGTCATGGGTCTCCTGTAAACCCCTGGGTTCACTGGGAGTTCCTGTTCGGTGGGTGGAGCTTGGCGAATATACTCTCGCAGCTCCCGCACGGTTGTTTGGGAGGTAATCTTTGATTCAGGTATTGCAACAGCGAAGTCCTGCTCGATTAAAGA
>CAZLZK010000001.1:3587-60048 GCA_964564005.1 uncultured Gammaproteobacteria bacterium | reverse complement strand
ACTGCTTTCTAAAATTTGCTCATGGGAGGCAAGTTCCTGGTTAATATCGTGGACAATTTGGTTTAAAGACTGCATTGATTTGGTGATGATTGCAGCGTGCACAACCTCTCCCTCTTCGCGTTTTACTCCCACAATACAAGCCTCTTTAACCAATGGGTGGGCATTCAATTTTTTCTCCAGATCTTCTGGATAAACCTTTTGTCCATTCGGAAGGACTATTCGGAACGCCTCCCGCCCAGTGATATATAAAAATCCATCTTTATCAAATTCCCCAATGTCTCCTGTTCGGTACCACCCGTCCGAGAAAGCGCGTTTGGTTTTTTCGGGATCCTCGAAATAGCCGGGAGAAATATTAGGACCTTTTGCCATAATTTCGTGGGTTTTGGGGTCGATTTTAACCTCCATTCCCGGAAGGACACGCCCCACAGACCCGAGGCGTTTAGAGGATGGTGTGTTTATCGTTAAAGCCGCCGTTGTTTCTGTCGCTCCATAGCCTTCAACAACCTGAACCCCTAAGGCCTCCCAATTTTTTGCAAGTTTTAGATCCAGAGGGGCAGACCCTGAACCCAAAATATTTAAGTTTCCACCCAAATTTTCGTGTACTTTTTTAAAAAGCCTGCGACGCAAAAAGAACGGCAAGTACGGCGCAATTTGTAGTGCTCGCATAAACTCCTTAGTTTTTCCTTGCTTTTCTACCCCCCTTTCGATGCCATTGAAAAGGAGTCTTAGCGCTTGTGGTACAAGCACAACAGAAGTAATTTTGTTTTTCCGCAGAGCCTTAAGAATAGTTAAACTGTTTATCCGCACAAGGTAAGTAACCGGTATTCCTTCTTGATAAAGAGCGAGAAAGTCGACGACCTGCTCAAATGCATGCGAAAGAGGCAAAAGGGAAAGTGCTCGCCAGCTCGACTTAAAAGGGAAAACTTTTGTTAAAGCTTCAACGTCCGACAAAAAGTTTTCGTGTGTTAACATCACTCCTTTCGGCGTTCCGGTTGTCCCCGAGGTAAAGGCAATTTCAGCGAGGTCTTCTGGCTTGACATCTGCCAGATCTTGTGCTTCGGGCAAGTTGCCCACCAATGAAACTAGGTCTTCAAGCACAAAATGCTTGCTGATCAACTCCTTGGGGAATTCTCCTGGAACATACCCACCCTTGAAACCCACCAGACAGCGCGCCTTTTCAAGGAACACCCGAAGTGTATCCTCTGTTGTGCGTACATCAATTGGCACTGCAACAAAACCCCCCAGCCAGCAGCCAAAATAGAGGATTGGGTATTCAGGCATATTCGAAGCCCAAATCGCAACTTTATCGCCCTTTTTTAAGCCTTGTTTTTGCAAGAAGGTTGCAGTCTTTAAGGCGAGCGAATGGACTTCGCCGAAAGTAAGACGCTCGGTTCTCAAACCACGCTTAATCTGATAGGCAATTTTGTCGCCATGTTTCTGGGAATTTTCTTCTACAAGCTGTCCAAGATTTTGATAAGACATAAGTCGTTTTTCGGCTAAAGGTGCTTCATAAAGAATTCTAACACCGTTTTCTCGTATTCTTCTAAAACCTGAGACGGCAAGGCGCCGTGCGTTCCTTTTTCAAGAAAGAGGAATTGTGCTTCCTGATTTTGCTTGAGCGCCTCTTCTATTTTAAGAGCGTTCTCAAAGGGGATGATCTGGTCTTTCCTGGAATGAATAAGAAGTATGGGAATTCCTAAGCTTCGGGCCGCCTTTTCTGGCGAAATCTTGCTAGGGGTTGCGCCTAAAAATATTTTGGACCAGAGAGCGGTCAGAGCCGAGAGAGGGTATTCCAAAATCCAGAGATTTTTGTAATAAACCTTGCTCATGTCCGAAAGACTTGCATAGGCACTGTCTGAAACGATTGCACCAATACCACCGTCTTTTGCGCCGACTATGATTGCAACCGCTCCGCCCAAAGAAAAACCCATGGCTCCGATTTTATCAACCCCTTTTTCTTGCAAATAGCCTATTGCTGCCTCAAGATCTTTTTGTTCTTGCAGACCAATTGTAGTTATATTACCCTCGCTGCTGCCAAAATATCTAAAATCCAAAAAGAAAAGATTAAAATCCTGATGCAAAAATTCTGCCCACCCAAGTAAATTTGCTTTATCAGCGGGATACCCATGAAGAAGAACAATCACCTTATCGGAGGACTTGCCCGCGGGAACAAACCAGGCAGCAAGTTTTACTCCATCAGAAGTGGTTAATGTAATATCCTCAAACTTCCAGCCTAAATCTTTTGGAGTAAGGTTGGTGATATATTTTGGAGGATGGGTAGCAACCCAAAATCCATACAAGCTTAAAAGTATGATAGATCCAACAAATATCCCCAGATAAACTAGCATCTTAGACTTCATCAGGTAATTTGTACCATAAAACAAAGATAACAAATCCAAAAAGGGTTGCCAGGCCTGCTATTGGGCCGATTAAGCGGAGGCCTAAGGAATGGTCAACTGTTGCTCCAAAAAAGGAAAGAGTGGTGCCGAAAATAATGCTTGATAGGGCAAAGGAGAATTTTTGCAGGGTATTCTGCATGCCGTAATAGATGGCCTCGCGTCTTAAGCCGGTTTTTGTCGCGTCATAGTCAATCACATCTGCCAAAATGGCATTGGGAAAAACAAACTGTCCGGCCAAAGCTACCCCGATAAGAATTGCCAAAACCACAAGCTGGATAAATGCATCCCCTATCGGCAACATCCCCACAACAAAAAGCAGAGGGAAGAGGCCTGCCAAAATAAACATGGAACGCGAATAGACCCATTTTTTACCTTTGAGTTTTGAAAGTAAGTTATAAAGAGGTAAAGAAGTGAGCATGCTGACAAGCACCAGACCGGAAAACAGAGCCACCATACCTTCCGGCCTGCCCAAAATTACTTTGACATAAAAAGGCATAAGTGCGGTTAAAAGATTAAGGCCCAGAGAAAAAAGAATAAATGCCAGCGAGAAGATGAGAAACTGGGAATTGCGTAAGGTTGAGCGAAGCGCCACAAAAAGGTTTATCTTGGCAACAGCCTGCGACTGACTCAAACGTTTTCTAATTCCAAAAACGGCAATCCAAAAGGCAATAATGCTAACTATCCCCAAAATTCCACCCATGGCAACAAAACCAAAAAACTGGATTATGATGCCTGATACAACCAGGCCTATTGCCGCCCCGATTACCCCAAACAAAACCCTCCAGGCGGAAGTTGAGACTCGATCGGCGCTCGTCTTGGCAATCTCGGGCAAAATCCCCTCATAAGGTGCGGAAACTAGGGTGTAGGCCAGAAAGAAAAGCTGTAAAATTATAAAAAGGTATACGGCTTGAGCGCTAATTGATACCCCCGCAAGTGGTATCCAAAGAAGGAAAAAGGTCAGTGCTAAAAACGGAGCGCCGAAAAAGACATACGGAAATCTTCTCCCCCAGCGGCTTTTGGTGCGGTCAGAAAGATAACCTATCAAGGGATCATCAAATGCCTCGATAAAACGGCCCACACCAAGTAAAACTCCCAAAAGACCTATGGGCACCAAAGCTTTTTCCGGATCTCCTTTTCCCGCCCAGAAAAAGATAAGCCAGGCTGTTACTGCCTGAAAAGTGACATTTTCTCCCAAACCTCCAACAGCAAAAAGGATTTTGTCTTTCCCGGGAAGTTTCCGGATCATTATTTTAGTATAACTACAAAATGAGCAATGACGTAGTTGCCGTCGTGGGAGATGCTTAGCGAGGAGGAGGTGGGATGTGAGAGCTGAGAGGTGAGAAGGTGGACGCGGGGCGCGCCTTTCGAGTTGTGGGTTATTTGAATGTCATGCCACGAGCCAGCGGGTAAGTCTAGAGCCTTAATTACTGCTTCTTTGGAAGTAAAAATTCCGGCAAGCCGCGTTGTTCTTTTAATCGAAGACAAGCTTTGCTTAATCGAAGACAAGCTCTGTTTATCCTTTAGCTCCTGCGGAAGATAAACTCTTTGTAAAAAAGCAGCCCCTCCACGCTTTAAGCTGGTGCGAAACCTCGGCAGGTACACAATATCAACCCCTGTTTTAATATTCATGATGTATCTACTATTATATAAGTTATGAGAAAAGTTTGGATTGCACTCCTTTTAGTTTTTGTTGTAGCTGTCGCATTCTGGAAGCCGATTGAGACGAATACCAAGACGCTTCTTTTCGTCTCCCAAGAGTTTCCGCAGATTTCAGTGAAACCCCTTGGATGGTTTACTCGGGAGCCCAAGCACGAGATTGTGGAGCTTGGCGATGCACCAGAAGTGGTTGGCGACATCGTATTGCCTGCCAAAGGTTGCCCCTGCCCCGCAGTTATCTTCGCAATGGGGGTTTATACACAAGAGAAAGACAGGCCCTTGCTTTTAGGCGCTGCCGATAGCTTTGCCCGATTGGGATATGTTGCTATATGGCCGAGGAGTAAAATCGTGGATAAAACTGAGGGCTTAATGGAGGACCCACAGGTTTTTGTTGAAAGCTTTAAATATTTGGGAAGTAGAGGAGAGGTTAACCCGAAGCTCATTTCTCTCTTCGGCTTTTCTGTCGGCTCATCAATTGCCATGGTTGCAGCAGAAAACCCGGATATTGCGGATAAAGTACACTCGCTGATTTGGTTTGGGGGCTATTACAGCCTTGAAGATTATCTAACCGAACTTGCGACACGCAAGATCGTGGTTGATGGCCAGGAAATCCCGTGGGAACCCGCAGAAGGAGCAACAAGTCATGCGGAGAAGATAATGCAACCATTGGGCGGTTCCTTGGAACTTTTCAAGGAGGCGGGGAGGCTTACGGAGGAGCAAAAGCAAGCTTTGGAGCGTTTGTCGCCGGATGTCAATCTTAATAGTTTTAAAGCACGCCTTTTTATTCTCCACGATAAAAACGACAGCTATGTGCCTTGGATTGAAAGCCAGAAGTTAAAAGAAGCTGTGGGCAGTAAAGTGCCTGTGGTCTACCACATCGCCGACCTCTTCGGCCACGTCCAGCCGAAAGGTGGAAAAGTTGATTGGGGAGTAGTCAAAGAATTATGGGGAATGTACCGTTTCGTACATAAAGTCTTTTCTGCGCTCTAAAAATGGCAAAACTTGACAATGGGTGGAAATTGTGCCTAGAATTAAATTTACTCTATGGTGCACGAACTGCCTGGTGTGCGTCTCGAAGATGGGTGTGTAATTCCTCAATTAAGAGAACAAGTTTTGGCCGTCATTGAACATCTTCCTACAGGTGATTCTCAAGAAACACAGGGCGACCGCAAGGCTGTTGAAAACGTTCTCGACTTGCTTGAGCGGGAAGGAGGAATTCAGGGAATAGCCGTTTTGTATGACCCAAAGAGCCACAGGGTCTATCTCCCTATTTTTGGAGAAGACCGCTGGCCCTCCCCCGTAGAGAAAACGCTTGCACAGGTAGAACTTATGTCAAAGGCTGTCAACCCAACTCATGCTCCAGTTATCCCGACGATAGTAGAAAAAGGATGTGTTTTAGATGGCTTTTGTGGGTGTAGTGTTGTTTTTGACTCTCGAGCTAAAGCAGTGGTCCCCAGTCCCCAATCGGCGTAACATTCCCCGCGATGAAGGCGATTGAATAGAGATAGATTGGAATTGCTAAAAGAATCATTACCCACTTAAACTCCTTTGATACTAAGAGATTTGAAAACCCGATAAAGAGAAAGGGTATAATTGGGAGACTATAGCGCGCGATATCTCGATGCGAAACAAAGAGAATGAAGAAGAAAAATACTCCGACAAAAGATGCTAGAAGCGTCCTCTTTTGTTTAATTAAATAAAGAAGCCCTAGGCCGCCAAAAAGATAGATCCAGATAATTTCTTCAAGCCAGAAAGTTCCGACCCAAGTAAGATTAGGGTTAAAAATCCTAAATGGTGGGAAGATAAGGTGGATATTATCTCCGGAGTTGAAATAAGCCAAGAAATTGCCATAGCGAATTCCATAAAAGACATAGATTAAGATTAATGTGAGTGGAATAAGAAATATTGGATAGGCTCTCCACGGAAGACCCCGCAGCCATTTACCAGCGTCCGTATGTGCTAATTTTGGCCATGCTGGTGCGATAAGCGCGATAAGGTAGGCGAAAAAGAGGAGGATGCCTGGCGGTTTTGTTGCTTGCGCAAGCGCCCCAAAAATCCCAGCAAGAACCCACTTCTCCCTTCGGAAGTAAAAAATTGAAGCCATGATGGTTAGTAGAAATAATGGTTCCGGTGAGCCTATTGAACGAACGATAAGCCAACGACCGGGAAGGATTGTAAAAAGTAGTGTAAGCCATAAGGCATGTCTTTTAAGCCCGAACTCCTCAAGAAGTCTATAAAACATCCAGAGCGCGAGAACACTTGTTAGAACTGTCACTAATATCATTGCGTAAGGGTATCCCACGAATGGGAAGATTTCGGCAACCAGCTTTATAAGAAGCGGGAAAAGCGGATAATGGGCAGAATAATAAATCGGCTGTAATGGGAAAGAGAAATTTTCCGCAATTGCTTGGGGGTCATAGAGAGTTTTGGCAACAACTATATAATGGGGCCCGTCAAAGTTTGCAACAACCGTTGCAAGACCGTTTTGAGGCAAATTGATTCCCCAGAGGGAGGGAATTCTTAATATGAACGGTAGCCAAAGAAGAAAAGTTGTGGCAAGAGAAGCAATTGCGAGCAATAAAAACGGTTTGGCTTTTTCCATGTGCTCATGTTGCCGAAGGCAAACAAGCTACGCTTATAACGAACACAGTTCGTTGCAAGCTCTGCTTATAATAGCACATAGAAAGCTTGCTGTGGTATGATTTTCAAGATGGAGAAAAGAATGACCCTGAGCGTGGTCGTGCCTGTTTACAACGAGGAGAAAGATCTGCCGCGTAACATTCCAAGACTTCATAAGTTCCTCAAAGATAATTTTAAGGACTATGACTGGGAAATTATTATTGGAGATAATGGACCGTCTTATGATAGAACAGCACAGGTGTCAAAAGAGCTTGTTAAAAAGAACCCAGGTATCAAGTATGTCCTGGTCCCTCGTCCAGGACGAGGTGGAGCACTTAAGAGGACTTGGCTTTCTCGAAAATCTGACATATTGGTTTACATGGACGTTGATCTCTCCTCAGACCTCCGGTTTTTGTCCTCCATAGTTGAGGCGATTAAAAATGGTAGCGATATTGCAATTGGCTCACGGCTTAAGCGGGGGGCAAAAGTTTATGGGAGGACTCTAACCCGAGAGATTATGTCTCGCGGCTACAATCTTTTAATAAAACTTCTTTTCTGGACAAGTTTTTGGGATGCGCAATGTGGGTTTAAGGCAATAAAGAGGGAAGCAGCACAAAAGCTTCTACCTTACATAGAAGATACTGCATGGTTCTTTGATTCAGAGCTTTTAATTATTGCCGACAAAGCAGGATTTAAAATTACGGAAGTTCCTATTGTTTGGCGAGACGATCCTCGCTCGACCGTGAAAGTTGCAAAGACCGCATGGGGAGATATTAAAGGACTTGTAAGACTTTTTGTGACAAGGCCGTGGAGAAAATTAAAAAGCGGGGACTCCCTTCGGGAGGGTAAAATTTTAAAATGAAAGGTTACAAGGTAAAATTCACAAGTATCAGAGAACGGATTCTGGAAAATAAAAGAGAGGCTGTTTTGCTGTTAGCTGTTTTGCTGTTAGCTGCCGCACTGCGCCTTTGGAAGATTGATGGATATCTGACGTTTTTGGGAGATGAAGGTCGGGATGTGAGAGTTGTTCGGCGTTTCTTAACAGATTTTGATCTTATGTTTGTTGGGCCCCGTACTTCAATTGGGGATATGTATTTGGGGCCCTTATACTATTATCTTATTGCCCCATTCTTGGCTCTTTGGCGTTTTTCTCCTGTGGGCCCGGCCACCTTTGTGGCGCTCTTAAGTGTAGCAACGGTTTTTCTCACCTGGTTTGCTGCGCGTGAGTGGTTTGGGAAAGTTGCAGCCTTTTTCGCAAGCCTTTTATTTGCTATCTCCCCAGTTGTAATTCTTCACGCAAGGCATTCTTGGAATCCTAACATAATGCCTTTCTTTGCCCTTTTGTCTATTTTTGCCATTTGGCGGGTTTGGCAAAAGAGGGAGTGGAAATGGCTGTTGGTGCTTGGTGTATCTTTTGCCGCAGTTCTGCAGTCGCATTACCTTGGCCTTTTACTGCTTCCAACGATCGGCATTTTTTGGCTACTCACTCTGCGTAATACGCAATACGCAATACGCAGTCAAGCTTTGCTTACACGCAGTCAAGCTTTGCTTATACGGAAAAAGTTTTTTATCTTTTCGCTTTTCGCTTTTTCGCTTTTCGCTTTTTCGATGTCTCCCTTGGTCTTCTTTGACGCAAAACATGCTTTCCGAAACTGGGGAGCGATGGTTAAGTTTTTCACCGAGCGGCAAACAACGGTTTCGGCGAGGCCGTGGAACGCCATTCCCGACCTCTGGCCTCTTTGGCAAAACGATGTTGTAACCAATCTTCTCGTAGGTAGAGAAAAAGAATGGAGTGCTCTTGTTGCAATAGTTCTTGTTATCGGCGCTTTATGGTTAGGTCGTAAGTGGCACAACAATCAAAAGAAGGTTCAACTTGCCGCCCTAAGACTTACTTCATTGTGGATCGTAGTAGGGCTTCTTGGTCTTGGGCTTTATAAACAAGCTATTTATAGCCACTATTTTGAGTTTATGTTCGCAGCCCCGTTTCTTCTCGTGGGCGCGATTTTACAGGAGTTATGGACAGATAGAAAGTGGTTGGTGATAGTGATAGGGATACTGTTAATCTGGATTAACCTCCAGCAAAATCCATTAAAAGATCCGCCGCAGCGACAACTGCAACGCGTTCAGGAAATTGATAGGAGAATAATGAATGAAGCGGGCGATAAACCGTTTAACTTTGGGCTTATTGCTAAGAGAAATTACGAGGAAGGATATCTTTACTTCTTCGAGCTCTGGAAGGCTCCGGTTCGGGAGATCGACGCACAACGCTCAAAAGAGACGATAACAGACCAGCTTTTCGTTGTTTGCGAAGACACTACCTCTCCGGGTAATCCAGAGCCATGTAAGCCCATAAATCACGAAAAAGCAGAAATTGCCAACTTCGGCTGGGCGAAGATAGAAAAAGAATGGGAACAGAAAGGCGTGAGAGTTTTTAAGCTTGTTCACAATCCCGAAGGACAATGACATACTACCAAGAGTCGAAGCAAATTATTGAGAAAATTGATGCCTCCCACAAAATTCTTCTGGTGGTTCACCGGAGTCCAGACCCAGATAGCGTTGGCTCTAACCTCGCCCTGTACCAAATTTTGACCGGCCGAGAGAAGGACGTGGAGATTGTTTCAACCGATGGATTACCTAAAAACCTTGAATTTCTTCCGGGTTTTGCAAAGATACAGCGAGAAGACCTAAACAGCAAGAAGCTAGATGGATTCGACCTCCTCTTGGCTGTGGATTCTGCGTCACTTGGAATGTTGACCAAAGAGGTCTTTCGACCGCCCCCGAGCCTCTTTATAGTTAATATCGATCATCATTACCTTAATGAGAAATACGGTGGTATCAATTTGGTCGACGATAAAATTGGCTCTCTGGGCGAAGTTTTATACAATCTTTTCTCTGATTGGGGGGTTGAGGTGACCTCCGAAGTTGCTACTTGTCTCATGACTGGCATCGCCGGAGACACCGGAACCTTTCGATTTGCTTCTGGGGTGAGCCCAGACACCTTCACGGTGGCCAGCGGTCTTCTCCAAAAAGGCGCCTCCTTTCCGGCCATAGCATTTAATCTTAACCAGAGGATATCTTTCGCGACTGCAAAGTTCTGGGCTAAGGTCTTGGAGAGCATGAAGATAGAAAAAGTCGGTGGCTACTGTTTTGTCTGGGCAGCTATCCCTTTTTCTCAACTTGAAACGTTAGGGGGTCCAGTAGTTAATCAAAACACATCTGAAACTTTTCTTGCCAACATAGAAGGGACGGATTTTGGGATGTTCCTTGTGGAGGAGGAAAAAGGCACAGTTCACGGAAGTCTTCGTTCACGCACAAATGTTAACGTTGCTGATATAGCCAAAGAACTTGGGGGCGGCGGACATAAAGTAGCAGCAGGCTTCAGGGTCTATGGAGAGTTTGAGGAGGCGACAAGAAGAATCAGAGAGAAGCTAGAAGGATATCTTAAAACAATATGAAGAATAAAATCTTGGCTTGGTACAAAGCTTGCAAACGGGAGGTGCACAGCCATCCAAAGACATATTGCTTATTAACAGTTTTACTGGCTGCAGCTCTTTTTGTGCGGGTTTACAGGACTGACCAGATATTGAGGTTTTATTATGATCAAGGTCGGGATGCATTGGTTATTTGGCGGTTTTGGCATGAGGGAAAGTTCTTTTTGGTTGGGCCGACAACCGGAATAGAAGGAATTTTTAGGGGCCCATGGTACTACTGGCTTATTGCCCCCTTTTATCTTCTTGGTGGAGGAGATCCAGTTTGGCCGGCTAATTTTCTAGCTGTCCTTAGTGTTCTGGCAATTTTTGTACTCTATGTTCTTGCGGTACAAATTGAAGGAAGACTTTCGGGAATAATCGCTGTTATAATTGCCAGTTTCTCTTTTTACTTCATGCTTGACTCCCGGTGGTTATCGAATCCCACGCCGATGTTTCTTATCAGTATGCTGCTTCTATTTTTTATGTTTCAGGTCATGGAAGGGAAAAGATGGAGCTGGCTCCCGATCTCATTCCTTTTAGGGCTAGCAATGCAATTTGGGAGTGCCGCTGAGATTTTCTATTTCCCGGCGATTGCAGTCCTGGCTATTTGGCAACGCAAGAATTTACCAAACAGGAAAATTCTCTTTTGGTCACTATTGGCATTTTTTATAACACTTATTCCACAGGTTCTTTTTGATATACGTCACAATGGAGTATTACTTTCGGCAATTAAAAAGTTTCTTTTTCAGGAAGAAAGTTTTAGGGTATCCTTTTGGGAAGTTGTTAAGGTGCGGCTAGATTCTTACTACCAGTTGTTTTTTTCTAAATTACAACCCGTCTCCTCACGCCCGTGGATATTTATGGCAATCTTGGGGCTTCTTGCGTGTTTGTTGAGTCTTAAAAGCCTTTTGAGAAACCAAAAATTTATCGTGGCATTTTTGGTTTTTATTTTCCCGCTTATCGGCATGCTTTTTTTTCAAGGGAACTACGGTAATGTTTACGGCTATTACTTCACCGCCTCTTATCTTGTTTTTGTTCTCCTCTTTTCGGTACTGCTCTCGTTATTGGTAAAAAGAGACGTTGGCGGAGTGATTGTCGTAGCTTTATTTTTTGGCCTCTTTTTTCAGGGCAACTTTACTGTTCTCAAGAATTTTATAACAGGAGGGGCAGATGGCCCCCTACACATAAGTTTGGGTAACGAGATGCAGGCTGTTGACTGGATATTGGGTGACGCAAGAGGGACGGAGTTTAATATCGACTCTTATGTTCCTCCTGTTATCCCTTATGCTTATGACTATCTCTTCCTTTGGCAGACAAATATTCGATGTGGAGAAAGTCTTTGTGGAATGGTGCTCGACCGAGAAACTCCTCTTCTTTATACTTTATATGAAGTTGATCCACCACACCCTGAGAGACTTGAGGCGTGGCTAGCCCGACAGAAAGGGATTGGGGTGGTGGAAGATGAAGTGCAATTTGGTGGCATTACTGTACAAAGACGCACCCGCATTGGAAGTAGATAAATCCATGAAGCCATATTTATTTTCGAGTCCTCGACGAAACAAGATTTTCTTATCAATAGTCATTCCTGCATACAACGAAGTTGGAAACATTAAAAAAGGGGTGTTGGCACAGGTTTCAACATACCTAAGAACGGTTAATTTTTCGTATGAGGTGATTATAGTTGATGACGGTTCAACGGATGATACCAGAATATTGGTAAAGAATTGGATTAGAGGAAAAGAGAAATGGTGTCTTGTTGAAAATGAACATGGCGGAAAAGCTTTAGCGGTTATGACTGGTCTTCTTGCAGCGAAAGGTGATATTGCTCTTTTTACTGATATGGATCAGGCAACTCCGATTGGTCAGGTAGAAAAGTTCCTGCCCAAATTTGCCGAACGGTATAATGTTGTAATTGGATCGCGAACCGGAAGGAAGGGGGCTCCAATCTTGCGGAAACTTGCCGCCTGGGGGTTTACGTTTTTGCGCAGCGTAATATTAGGACTCCCCCTCTCGGATACTCAATGCGGATTTAAGGCTTTTGATAAAAAATCCAGAGAGGCAATCTTTCCACGCATGATGGAGTCTTGGGAAAAGATGAGAGCTCACGGCGCAGCAGTACATGCAGGATTTGACGTTGAAACGCTTTATCTTGCAAAAAAAATGGAATTTAAAATTGCCGAGGTTCCGGTAGAATGGCAATATGTTGGAACAGAGCGCGTTCAACTTATTAAAGATTCCATTGACGCAATAAAAGATATTTTACGGATTCGCTGGTATGCGATAAAAGGAGAATACAAATAAAACTTAAAACTCAAAGAGCGGGGACTCCCTCTGGGAGTGCAAATGTCAAATCTAAATGGGGAAGGGTAGCCTTGGTTGGTGTAGCCATTCTTGTTTTGGCTGTTTTTCTTAGGACGTATAACATTTTCTCAATCCCGATTTTTGCGGATGAGGCGATTTACATAAGATGGGCCCAAGTGATGAGAGCTGAACCCGGACTTCGGTTCTTGCCACTTTCCGACGGTAAACAACCTCTTTTTATGTGGTTTGTTATACCTTTTCTCAAAGTTTTTCAAGATCCCTTAGTTTCGGGACGGTTGGTTTCGGTGGCAGCGGGCATTGCCACAATCCTGGGTATATTTTTATTGACAGAGAGACTTTTCCATTCTCGAAAGACCGCCTTACTGGGAGCACTCTTTTATGCCATTTCTCCTTTTTCGGTTTTCTTTGACAGGATGGCGTTGGCTGATAGCATGCTTACAGCCTTTGGTATCTGGTCACTTTACTTTGGCATTCTAACTTCACAAACACTGCGCCTTGACTTTGCGATGCTGACAGGATTTTCTCTGGGAGCTGCCTGGCTTACAAAATCTCCAGCGATTTTCTTTCTTTTACTTTTACCAACAACGCTTGTGGTGTCCTCCTGGCCCCAGCCAAAGGCTGGTCGTCCTCTGGACGGAAAAGTTCTTCATTTGATTAAACTTCTTGCTTTGTGGGCGGTTTCGTGGATCATTGCAGTTGTTATCTATAACATCTTACGGCTGGGACCCAATTTCCATATGGTTGCGCTTCGTAACAAAGATTATGTTTTTCCACTTTCGCATTTCTTGACCAATCCTCTTGATCCTTTGCAATTTCATCTCAAGGAAATTATTGAATGGTTCTGGGTGCTTTTGCCAGCTACCGTACTTATCGGAGCTGTCGTTGGGGTTTTGCGCCGCGGTCGCCGCTTCTGGCGGGAGTTTTTAGTTCTTGCTCTCTGGGTTATCTTTCCGCTTCTTGTTCAAGGAGAGCTCGCGAAGGTGTTCACCGCTCGTTATATCTTATTTACAATTCCACCAATCTTTGCTCTTGCTGCAGTCGGCTTTGAAGGCTTAACTCAAAAGATTAAAAACTCTTCGTACTGGATTCTGCTTATCCTTTTTGCCCTTCCCTCTTTGTGGATTGATTATCTTTTATTGACCAAGCCAGAGGAAGCGCCTCTACCAAGGGTTGAGCGTTCGGGGTACTTGGAGGAGTGGACTGCGGGCACAGGGATTCGCGAAGTCGCGGTGTTTCTTAGGGCTGAGCATAATCGAAATCCCGATAAGACCATTGTCGTTGGGACCGAGGGGTTCTTTGGGACTCTGCCCGATGGCTTACAAATTTACCTTACGAATATACCAGGTATTATTGTTAAGGGTGTTGGCGTGTCGATTTCGACCGTCGACAGTTCATTAATCGAGGCAAAAAAAGCGGGCGATAAAGTATTCCTTGTTGTTAATTCATCGCGGTTTGAAGGGAAAGCAGAGAATCTGGGGTTGAAGCTTCTTGCAGCTTATCCAAAGGCCGAAAGAGCTAAGCGAACGAGGGAGTTTGTTGTCCACGGACCAAGAGAATCGCTATATCTTTTTGAAGTAACGGATGATGCGATAGACATCTTTAACGTTAAAAATCCTTAAGGATTACAAAAAATCCCTTGATTGAGGAGACAGAAAATGCCCAAGTTCCTACTGACTATTCTTAAAAAAGAAAAGCTCCCTCTTTTAATAATTTTTGCTTTTGCTGTTTTTTCTTTTAGGGAACTTCTTCTTCCTGGATACTTCCTAATACATGACGATCTTCAAATGATGCGACAACTTGAGATGGAAAAATGTTTTAGGGATTTTCAGATTCCCTGCCGATGGGTACCGGATATGGGATATGGATTCGGTCTTCCTTTATTTAACTTCTATCCACCCTTGCCATATTTAATAGGTCAGGTAATTAGACTTTTGGGCTTCTCCTTTGTTGATACGGTAAAACATCTATTTTCCCTTTCGCTACTTCTTTCTGGTATCACTATGTACTTTTTCGCCCGTGAGGTTTGGGGGAAATGGGGAGGGCTTTTATCTAGCATCTTTTATATTTGGGCTCCGTACCATGCACTAGATATTTACGTTCGAGGGGCAATGAATGAAGCATGGGCTCTAGTTTTTTTCCCCCTTACCCTTTGGTCCTCCTACAAATTAATAAAGGAGGCGCAGTTTAGATGGATAGTAACCCTTACTTTGTCTTGGGCCGCCCTTCTTTTGTCGCACAATCTTATGGTTCTAATTTTTGCTCCTCTTTTTGGGTTCTGGATTCTTCTTCTCTTATTTCGCGAGCGATCATGGTTTACTCTTCCCCAGATAGTTGGTTCTGGCATCTGGTCTCTAGGACTAGCAGCGTTTTTCACCTTACCCGTTGTTTTCGAAAGTAAATTTGTTCAAGTCGAGACTTTAGTTTCTGGCTACTACGAATACTTTGCACACTTTGCTGATCTTAATCAACTTTTGCTCTCGCGTTTCTGGGGTTACGGACCCTCGATTTGGGGGCCGGGAGACTATATGGCTTTTCAAGTGGGACATCTTCATTGGATTCTTTCATTCGTTAGCACTGGGATTATTCTTTTTGGGGTTTTGAGGAAGAAAGAGAAACTTTTTAAGAGTGAAGGCTTTCTTTTTGCTCTCTTCTTTTTTGCCTCTGGATGGTTTGCGACCTTCATGGCCCACTCTCGCTCAATACAAATATGGCAAGCCGTTGAGCCATTGAAATTTGTCCAATTTCCGTGGCGGTTTGTAACGCTTTCGACCTTGTCTTTCTCAATACTTGCAGGGGGAATCTTGGCGCCATTTGCCAAAAAAAAGGAAAGATTGTCATTGATTTTGTTCCTAGTGTTAGCAGTCACAGTGGTTCTTATTAACAAGGATTATTTCAAGCCCGAACACATTGGGCCATTGACTGATGAAGAGAAATTTAGCGGGGCTGCATGGGAATTGCAGCAAGCAGCCGGAATTTATGATTATTTGCCTAAAGCTGCTAGGATTCCACCCAAGGAGGCGCGCAAACTCCTGGGTGAGGTCATTGACGGGAGAGGAGAAGTGTCTGATCCTACAGAGTCCACAAACAGAGTAAGTTTCAAAGTTGGGATTGACACTGAGGAGGCAATGGTCCGAATCCACGTTTTTCAATTTCCCGGATGGAAGGTATTCGTTGACGGTAAGGAAACGGAGACGTTTGTTGGAGAAGATGATTTAGGGAGGATGCACATAAAAATTGCCAAAGGCGAGCATCAGGTTTTAGCAAAGTTTGTTAACACTCCGGTTCGCACGGCAGGGAACCTTATTTCTCTTGTCTCCTGGCTCGCTCTTTTTACCGTCCCTATTTGGCGGAAAAGATGAACTCCTCTTGACAAGATATTGGGAATACGTCACATTAGATAATAGAAATGGCTGCCCGAAGGAAAAGTGGAAGGTCAACAAGATCCCGCAGAAGTACCCCGAGGCCCACTCGCACATCCCGAAGCGACAGGAACATAATTACCCTTGCTGGAATATTAATTGTTGGAGTTGCTGCCTATTTCTTATATACAGCCCAGGTTGCGGAGCAAGAGGCGAAGATGAAGCTTGAAGCAATGAAAACCGCAACCGTTACTCTCGGTGCACAAAATAATTCCAAAGAGATGGGCACCGCAACGCTTAAAGAGGTTGACGGGAAGGTTACGGTGACTCTTGATCTAACTGGCACGCCAAAAGGAGTCTCGCAACCAGCACACATTCATACGGGTTCTTGCCCAAACCCTGGAGCTATCAAGTATCCGCTTACGAATGTTGTTGATGGGAAATCAGAGACGACTCTAGACGTGACTATGGATAAATTGCGATCGGAGTTACCCCTTGCTGTCAATATACATAAGTCCGCAGCCCAGTCTAAGGTTTATGTCTCCTGCGGCAATCTTCCGGAAAAGTAACCCTACGTTTGCAAACTAGTGTCTGTGGTAGAATCGACTTGTGGTTAAACGACTTTTACCACTACTTCTTATTTACTTCATGGTTCTTGTTCTCTATTATCCTGTCTTTTCTGTCTATTTTTCCCAAGATGACTTTTTCCATTTTAAAGTGAGCCAGACTGATGGGACGTTGGGGGGCTTTCTAAAACTCTTTGGTTTTTATCCGTTTGAGGAACGTGGAATTGCTTTCTATCGTCCTTTAACTCGAGAGGTTGTCTATAACACCTTTTATTCTCTTTTCGGTCTCAACGTTTTGCCGTTTCGGATTCTTTCTTTTGCGATTCACTTTATAAACATTTCACTTGTCTACTTTTTAATCCGAAGGCTTTTTAGAAAAAGAGACCTTGCGTTTTTTGTCGCCTTCTTTTTCGGAATTACCGCAGCGAACGTAGCTACTCTTTATTATTTTACCGGCGGTATTCAAGCATTGGGCGCAACTATGTTTATGCTTTTGGCTATTGTTTCCTTTTTGAATTATTTGGAGAAGAGAAGTTTTCATTGGAAAGGACTTTCTTTTATCGCATATCTTCTTGCTCTGGGTTCGCATGAACTGGCTGTTGCAACCCCCGTTCTTTTGGGAGGACTGTTTTGGAGCCGGGGTCAAGGCTCATTTAAAGATCGGCTCCTTCAGGGAGCTCGCGAGTTGTGGATCTTCATCCTGGTACTCCCTCTTTTCCTATACTCTGACATAAAGAAGATTGGCTTCTCGCAACAAGAGAAACAATACCAGGCTGTCTTTTCCCTAAAGAGGACTTTGAACTCGCTTTCTTGGTATGCAGTCTGGGCCTTGGGTGTACCGGAGATGTTAATAGATTTCGTTCGTCCAGGATTAAAACTTAATCCCAGTTTAATGCGCCATTGGGGGGAGTATTTCAGATTAATTTTCGCTTCATTCCTGGCATCGGTAGCGATTTTAATTGGATGTCTTGCCTATTTGTTGGTTCGCGCAAGGAAAGTCTTCAGGGATAAAAAATTTTGGTTTTTTCTATTATGGTTTCCCACAAGTTTACTTCCAGTTATTTTTTTACCGCTCCATAAATCCACTTATTATCTTGTGCCCGCTCTTCCTGCTTTCTGGGGAGCAGTTGGATTTGTAGTTTTTTCTGGAACCTCAAGTATAAAAAAGAAACACCCACGTTTAGGCGGTATGTTACTAGGTGGAATTACCTTATTTCTCGTTGCGCTTTCGGTAACATCAGCCCGTCTTGGGGATAGCACCTATTGGGCAGCAAGCCGTGGTAGGCTTGCCGAGCGGTTATTAAGTGAAGTGCAATCGATGTATCCAGAGTTACCAAAAGGAGCTGTCGTGTATTTTAAAAATGATCCCAACTATCCTTTTGTTGCAAATGAATGGGGAAGCACCTCAAAGCAAGCATCATTTGTTCTAAATGGGGAAGATGCGCTACAACTTTTTTATAATGACCCGACATTAAAAGTTTTTTATGAAGACTTGGGAGGTATCCCCTATGGTCTTTCGGGAGATCAAGTATTTTCTCTAGTGGCCCAAATTCAATAGTAATTAGAAATGCTACAATGACTTGTAATGAGTCGGCCTAACTTATTAGGGAACTTCACGAGGGATCGTAAGTTGCTTATTCTTTCCTTCGCTATTTTGTTACTAGCTTTTCTGTTGCGAATTTCATTAATTTCCAAGTGGGTTATTGGTGATGTCTTAGTACATAGGGAATGGGGAGAAAAGTTCTGGAAGTATGGGTCGCGAAATTTTTATTTTAATAAGGATTGGTATTATTCTTTTCCCACCCAACCACCCATAACATCTTTAATGTTCGCAGGCTCATTTTGGCTTTTTGACCATAAGTATGTACTTGCCCAGATCCATAATTCTACAAAGCTTGTTCCAGCAGCACTGATTACTTATTTTTATGACATGGAGGAGCCAGTTAATAAGAGAGGGTACATCCTTCTTCTTAAGCTCCCAGCAATTTTAGCGGACCTCGCACTGGGCATTCTTGTTTTTAAAATTATTTTGGATTTGACTCGAAGGAGAAATTCAGCGATTTTGGGATCCTTGTTTTACCTTTTCAATCCGGTGACTGTTTTTTTGAGCGGGGGCTGGGGGCAAAACGAGAGTGTCATTGCCTTCTTTGGGCTCTTAGCTTTTGTTTTACTCGCCAAAGAGAAAGTTTACCTATCCCTACCTTTGTTCTTTGTGTGTTTGTATACAAAGCCTACATGGTCAATTTTTGTACCACTATACCTCTTTCTGCTTTTTATTTGGAGGCCTAGGGTATTAGCTATTTTGGTCGGTGTATTCCTCTCGTCCTTAATTTTTATTGTCACAACACTACCATTCAGTGGGAATGATGTTTTGGGTTTTACCAAAAAGGTGTTTTGGGAAAATACACTTCCCAGAGCTAAGGTAGGCGCACGTGCCTCAATTTCAGCGTTCAACTTCCACACGGTTTTCTTACGTATAGACAGAGATTTAGACAACGAGAGGACCATAGGAATCCCAGCAAACATCTTGGGGATTTTAGGTTTTGCACTTATCAATGTTTTTGTTTTTTCATATATGAGAAAGGTTCAGGATAAACTCTTTGGTGTGGTCGTTTCGCTTTTTACACTAGGGTTCGGGAGCTTTCTCTTCCTGACGAATATGCTTGAGCGCTATTTTTTTGCAAGTTTTGCGCCAATGATTATTCTTGCCGTTTCGCGACCAAAGACCTTGTTGTGGGCGCTAGCTATTAATACTATTGTTTTTGCCAATCTAGTTTTTGCCTATTTCAGACGCACCTCCGACGAGATAAGCAGACCATTCACAAACAATAATTTCTTTTTAATTCGTGCCCTTTCCGTTCTTAATATCGTAGCTTTTGTGAAAATATTGAAGTTTCTTAATGTTACAATCAATTTTAACAATGAAGGCTCTCGTAAATAAGCAAAACTTTCACCTGATTTTGCTTTTCCTGATTCTTCTTCTTGCTCTGTTTTTTCGAACCTACGACATCGTTAACCGCTTTGAGTTTGCCCACGACGGAGATCTTTATTCCTGGATTGTTAAAGACATAGTCGTTGACAAGCATCTTCGTTTGATAGGGCAATTAACAACCGCCCCGGGAATATTTATCGGTCCAGCCTTTTATTATATGCTGATCCCTTTTTTCTTATTAACAAAAATGGACCCTGTGGGGGCAGTAATCCCAGTAACCGCGATCGGGGTTTTAACGGTTGCTAGTTACTATTATGTTTTTGCCAAGCTCTTTGACAGAAGAGTAGGACTTATAGCAGCATTTTTATATGCAGTCTTACTCTCTCCAGTCTACTTTGACCGCCGCATTGTGCCAAGTACACCAACTAATCTTTGGCTCATTTGGTATTTTTACACGGTTGTCATGTTTACACGGGGACGTTACCATGTCTTACCACTTTTGGGATTATTAATTGGTCTGATATGGCATATACACATTGCACTTATTCCCGCCCTGGTCGCTTCCCTCATTGCAATCTTTCTATCCCGTAAGCTTCCCTCACCCAAGCAAGTAATACTGGCTTTTTTTGCTCTTCTAATATCATCTGTTCCACTTCTTCTTTTTGAAACAAGACACGGGTTTTCTCAAACACTAAGTTTTTTCAGCAACTTGACAATTAACCATGGCGGGGGAGTTGGTCTGCAAAAATTTTATTTAGTTATCATTAAAGCAACCGGAGATATAACGCGACTACTATTCTATCCGCAAGGCCTGCCTTTTATTAACAACACATTATTTGTGGGCATGTTGCTTCTGGGGGCCATCTTTCTTGTACGGAAATACCTTCTTGCTGCCCGAGAGCTCGTTGTTTTCTACGTTTGGATAGGAGCCATTATACTGTACTATACTTTCTCTTCAACGATTATCTCTGAATATTACTTTGTAAACATTGAAATTGTGTTTCTGACCATTGTGACTCTGCTTCTATATCTTTTGTATTGCTCGTCTCGGATTGGAAGGAGGATCACAATAGGAGTATTAGCCGTAATTTTGTTGAAGAACGCCTTTTATCTTATAACAGCCGATGTTTACCACAAGGGCTACAATGAGCGCAAAGCCATAGCTTCATATATTGCCGAAGACTCCAGAAAAAATGATTTTCCATGTGTTGGCATTTCCTATATAACTGCGGAGGGCGAAAATGTTGGCTTCAGATACTTCTTTTGGCTGAATAATCTACACATTAACCATCCCCAAAGCAACGTTCCGATCTATACAATCGTCCTTCCAGACGAGCTTGCCCCTGACACAATTGAAGCACGCTTTGGACACATCGGTGTAATTCCGCCGCAAACTGCCCCAAGTCAAAAGGAAATTCGTGATGGATGCAGTGGCCAAAATACAAACTTAACAGATTCAATGTTCGGTTTTACTCAGTAGGCTAAGACGAGCCCTTTTTCGGTTCCGTTTTCGTGCTACAATTTGAGCTGTGGCGATAGTTGAGTCAAGCGAGCACCTGGATCCGACAAGCGAGCTGTCGCTTGAGCTTGTGAAACATCGTGCCGTAAAAGGTGTGCTCTTCTTGACCTTCCGCACATTTATTCTTCAAGTTGTTGCGCTTGTTGCTACCTTTCTCCTCACAGTTTTTCTTGAGCCTAGGGAGTATGGTGTCTTTTTTCTAGTGTCGGCTGTTATCAACCTCTTTGCCTATTTTTCCGATATCGGGCTTGCCGCAGCGCTTGTCCAAAAAAGGGAGGCGGTTACCGAGGAAGACCTTCGCACGACATTTACCGTTCAGCAAATCTTGGTTTTGGGATTGCTGATCGTTATTTTTGCCGCCACTCCCTTTTTAAGAAAATGGTATGGCTTCGAGACTAACAGCATTTTCCTTTTTTGGGCGCTGGCACTATCCCTTTTGTTTTCATCTCTTAAGACGATCCCGTCAGTTCTCCTAGAAAGGCGGCTGGACTTTAACCGATTAATTGTTCCCCAAATCGTCGAGACGCTTCTGTTTAACGCTGTTGCGGTTTTCCTGGCTTGGCGTGGTTTTGGGATAACCAGTTTTACGATTGCTGTCCTTGTACGGGGTCTTTCGGGTTTGATTATCATCTATTTTCTAGAACCTTGGATGCCCGCTTTTGCATTTTCAAGAAAGTCTTTGCGAAGGCTTTTGCGTTTTGGATTGCCGTATCAGGTGAACACCTTTCTTGCAGTTGTCAAAGATGATGGTTTAACAGCGGTTCTTGGGGCGATACTTGGCGCCTCGGGGATTGGACTCTTGGGCTGGGCACAAAAGTGGGGTTTTGCACCTTTAAGGTTTTTTATGGACCAAGTAATAAAAGTTACTTTTCCTGCTTTCTCACGGATGCAAGAAGATCGTGAGGAGTTATCCAAGGCTGTTTCCCGGTCCATCTTTTTTGTTTGCCTCTTAGTATTTCCTTCTTTGGTGGGCCTTATACTTGTTGCGCCAATTCTCGTTGAGATTATTCCAAAATATGATAAGTGGCAACCGGCACTTCTCGCCTTGGGATTTTATGGAATAAATGCTGCTTGGGCTGCTGTGACCACCCCTTTAACAAATCTCCTAAATGCGGTCGGCAAGATCGGTGTTACTTTCAAACTTATGATTATGTGGACTGCCATTAGCTGGCTTCTTGTGCCCGGGATGGCAATTTTGGCTGGAGTTAATGGGGCAGCTGCGGGTGCAGCGGTTGTCGGCACAACATCAGTTGTTGCAATTCTAGTTGTGAGGCAACACATTGTATTTGACTTGGCGGGGAGTACAGGCAAGCCCCTACTGGCTGCTTTCTTAATGGGATCTGTGCTTCTATTTTTGCGGACTTTCATGCCGGCGTCTTTTGCCTCGGTAGTTTTATTAATAGCGATAGGCACTGCTGTTTACGCAATCGCCACCTATCTTCTTTCGCCCGGAATTGTTTCGGAGAGCCGCAAGATTATCCATGCGCTACGCAACAAGTAAATATACTCTGCTTGTAGTTCTTCTCGGAAGTCTAACTTGGTATCTCACTATGTTTAAAAGTGGTCTTATTTATTCTTTCGGAATGGGTTTTTGGGGCCCAAATGGACACGATGGCGTTTGGCATATTGCGCTTATTAATCACTTAGCTCGCGGCTCATTTGCGATACCAGTTTTTTCGGGAGAGATCATCCGAAACTACCACATAGGCTTCGACTTAATTCTTGCCTTTCTCAATCGTGCAACAGGCATTCCAGCGCAGATTCTCTACTTTCAGATTGTGCCGCTCTTTCTTTCTCTGGCCGCCGGCTTTGTGACATACAAATTGGTATTGTTCTGGAAGAACTCGCGTTCAGCAGCTCTCTGGGCAACATTCTTCGTTTATTTTGGGGGCAACTTTGGGTGGATATTAACTTTAATAAGATCGCGCGGGCTTGGCGGAGAATCTATGTTTTGGTCGCAACAGGCAATCTCGACCCTTATTAATCCCCCGTTCGCAACCTCGATCGTCTTAATGCTTTTAGGGATCTATTTTCTTGCTAAGTATGACAAGTCGCGGAGAGTATTTGATCTCCTGGCGACAGTTATTGTTTTTGGCTTGTTGGGTCAGATTAAGGTATATGCAGGGATTCTAGCTATTTTCTCACTCTTGGTTATTGCTGTCTTGCGCCTTCTTGCAAAAAGAGACGCGACCCTGTTGGGAATTTTTGTGTTAACTGCCGCTTTCTCTGTTGCTTTATTTTTGCCTCTTAACAGGGGATCCTCTCAACTTTTGGTCTTTCAGCCGTTTTGGTTTTTAGAAACAATGATGGCCTTGTCTGATAGGCTCGATTGGCACAAGTTTTATGAGGCGATGACAACGTACCGCGCAGGAGAAATTTGGACCAAAGCAATTTTGGCCTATGGCGTGGCCTTTGGAATTTTTCTAATTGGGAATATGGGGACTCGAATGTTGGGAGTTATTGAGGTCTTCCGTATTTTCAAGAAAAAAGAGGTTGATATTGTGGCAATATTTCTTTCATCGGTTGGTGTCACGGGCGTCATCCTACCGATGCTCTTTTTACAAAAAGGTACCCCGTGGAACACAATCCAATTTTTTTACTATACACTTGTGGCTTTTGGAATTCTCGCCGGGGTCTCTATCGAGGAGCTCTTGAAGAAGATGCGATCTAAAAAAGCGGTGGTAGTTGTAATTGTATTACTTACTATTCCCTCAACTATTGCTACCCTGAAACACTATCTTCCCGGCAGGCCCCCAGCTAAGATCTCAAATGAGGAGCTCTCAGCCCTTGCGTTTCTGCAACAACAGGGGGATGGAGTTGTTTTGACATACCCTTATGACCAAGAGGCGGCAAAACTTGCCGAAAGTTCTCCGCCCCGGCCACTTTATCTTTATGAATCCACAGCTTATGTTGCAGCATTCTCTAATAAACCTGTATATCTCGAGGATGAGGTTAACCTAAATATAATGGATTATCCATGGAGAGCGCGGAGGATCAAAGTCGAGGAGTTTTTGGCTACACTCGAACAAAAAGTTGCGCGGGATTTTTTGCGAGAAAATGAGATTAAGTATGTGTACTGGGTTGGTAAGCAGCGTGCAAGACTTGGAGAAGGACAGTTAGGATTAACTCAAATTTTTGAGAATAAGGAGGTCAAGATTTACCGCGTAGACTAGCTTGGTGTTAGAATTAGAGATTGATGGGCAAGATATCTGTTGTTATTAATACCAGGAACGAAGAGAAAAACCTCCCCCGCGCCCTTGCCTCGGTCAAAGATCTGGCAGATGAAATTGTCGTAGTTGATATGTTTTCAACCGACAAGACGGTTTCTATTGCCAAAAAGGCAGGTGCAAGAATTTATACCCACCCGAGAACGGGGTATGTCGAACCAGCAAGAAATTTTGCAATAAGTCGCGCAACTGGGGACTGGATATTGGTCTTGGATGCAGACGAGGAAATCGGGATGGAACTTAGCAAGAGGTTGCGGAAGATTTCCCGAACGGAGAGCTCCATAAGTTTTTACAGACTACCTCGTAAAAATATTATTTTTGGACACTGGATTCGTCATTCCCGCTGGTGGCCCGACCACAATATTAGATTTTTCAAAAAGGGCGTAGTTTCTTGGAGCGAGATTATTCACTCGGTTCCGGAAACGCGGGGCAAGGGGATAGATCTTGATGCCAAAGAAAAAAACGCCATAATCCATCACAATTATGATTCTGTAAGCCAGTATGTTGAGCGGTTAAATAACTATACAAATATTCAAGCAAAATTTTTGGTATCAGGTGGTTATAAATTTTCCTGGCCAGACCTCTTAAGAAAACCAGCATCTGAGTTTATGAGCCGCTTTTTTGCCGGAGAGGGGTATAAGGATGGTGTCCATGGGTTTGTTTTAAGTATCTTACAGTCGATTTCAGAATTTATTGTTTATGTAAAAGTTTGGGAAATGAGTAAGTTCAGAGAAATTCCTCTTTCTGAACAAGAGATCGAAAGCGAGATTACAAAAACGGAGGGAGAACTCGATTATTGGCTAGAACGCACAAGTATGCGAAAAGTTGGGGCGTTTACTAAATTACTGCGTAAGCTTCTCAAATGATTCAAGTTTCAGTTGTTGTTTTGAACTGGAATGGCAAGGAAGATACTATCGAATGCCTGGAGTCCTTGAAGAAATTACGGATCAAAAACTTTAAATGCCAGACGGTAGTTGTGGATAATGGTTCTTCAGATAATTCTGTCAGAGAAATTAGGGAACGGTACAAAGATGTTGTCGTCTTGGAAAACAAAAAGAATTTGGGGTTTGCGGGTGGCAATAATGTTGGAATCAAATTCGCACTCAAAAAAGGTGCAGACTTTGTACTTATTTTAAATAACGACACAATCGTTGATAGAGATCTGGTGGGGGGGTTGCTTAAGAGTGCTAAGAGACATAGAAAAGGTGGAATAATTTCTCCAAAAATTTATTTCGCCCCTAAATTTGAGTTTCACAAAGAGAGATATAGTGAAAGGGTCCGCGGACGAGTTTTGTGGTATGCGGGGGGTACTTTTGATTGGGAGAATGTCCTAGGTAGTAATCGTGGGGTTGATGAAGTTGACAGAGGGCAATACGACAAAACCCAAGAAACCGATTTTGCAACCGGCGCCTGCATGCTTATAAAAAGTGAGGCGCTTGAGAAAGTAGGGCTTTTGGATGAACGTTACTTTATGTATCTTGAGGATGTTGATCTTTGCCAAAGGGCCAGGGAAGCGGGCTGGAAAGTAATGTATGTTCCCTCTAGCTATCTTTGGCATAAGGTTGCTAGGAGCTCTGGCATAGGGAGTCAACTTAACGACTACTTTATTACACGGAATAGGCTTCTTTTTGGCATGCGTTATGCACCGTTTCAGGCAAAATTCGCACTGCTTAAGGAGGCTTTGAAGTTTATCTTGATTGGTAGGAGATGGCAAAGAATAGGAGCTTTTGATTTCTTTATTGGAAGGTATGGCGCAGGGAGCTTTACACCCTTGCATATGGGTGTAAAGAAATAGAGATGCTAAATTTGTCAGTAGTTATAATCGCTAAAAATGCGGCCGATAAAATCGGAGGCGCTCTGGAATCTACGAATAGCCTAGCAGATGAGGTTATTGTTTTGGATGGCGGTTCAACAGACGGAACTTTGGATGTTGCTAAAAAGCATAAGGCATGTGTAGTTAAGCAAAAAGGGAAAGGTTATTCTGCATGGCGCAACCAAGGGTTAAAAGAGGCAAAAGGTAAGTGGGTTTTTTATTTGGATACAGACGAGAGAGTGACGCCGGAACTTCAGAAAGAAATCAAGGAGCTTGTTAGTAATGGGGCAGTGAAGCAATCGAACTGCGGAGCCTATGCAATTCCGCGGAAGAATATTATATTGGGACGCGAGATGAGACATGGCGGTTGGTGGCCGGACTATGTAAAACGCTTATTTAAAAAAGATGCCCTCGAAGGATGGAGAGGAAAGTTACATGAGGAGCCAGTATTTAAGGGAGAATTGCGGCATCTTAAAAATCCTATGCTTCATTTAAAACACGATAATCTTTCGGAGATGATAGAAAAAACCAACAAATGGTCTGTTATTGAAGCAAGATTGCTATTCAAAAGTGGACACCCAAAGATGTCTTGGTGGCGTTTTATAAGAATCATGGCCGGAGAATTGTGGTATCGATTGGGCGTCAAAGCTGGATTTTTGGACGGGACGGCAGGAATTATCTACGCAATTTATCAGATGTGGAGCAAGTTTGTGACTTACGGAAAATTGTGGGAAATGCAAAGGAGGCAATGATGCGGGCGGCAATTTATAATCCCTATCTTGACACTCTTGGCGGAGGCGAGCGTTACACAATGATGGTGGCGTATGCATTAAGACTGCACGGGTGGGATGTTGAAGTTGCATGGAAGCATCCAAAGATCCTTGAGTGGCTTGAACTTCGTCTGGGCCTGGACCTTTCTGGGATAGAGATAGTTAAAGATATATCTCGGGGGGCCGGATATAACCTCCTTTTTTGGTTATCTGATGGGAGTATCCCCTTAATGCTTGCCAAAAAAAATATTCTTCACTTTCAAACTCCCTTTCACAATCTTAGAGGAAGAGCCTTGTTCAATAGAATAAAGTTGGCCAAGATAAATACGGTTGTTTGTAACTCTCGATTCACAAAAGGCTTTATCGACAAGGAATATTCTGTTAAAAGTGAGGTGATTTATCCCCCTGTCCCCACCAACGAGATTAAACCTCTCAAAAAACAAGACATTATTCTTTTTGTAGGGAGATTTTCAAAGCTTCAACAAAGTAAAAGACAGGATATCTTAGTCGATGTGTTTAAGAGGCTCTACGACAAAGAACTCCGTGGGTGGAAATTAGTACTTATTGGCGGCAGCGATGTTGGGAGGAGTGATTATGTTGAGTATCTAAAAGAAGAGAGCCGAGGATATCCAATAGAAATATTAGAGAATTTGCCTTTTTCGGAAGTGAAAAACTTTTATGGACGGGCTAAAATCTTTTGGTCTGCTTCTGGTTTTGGGGTAAATGTGCTTCAAGAACCTCAAAAAGTTGAGCATTTTGGTATTAGCGTGGTTGAGGCAATGGCCGGAGGATGTGTTCCAATAATCGTTAATCAAGGTGGACATAAAGAGATAGTTGATAATAAAAAGAACGGTTTCCTTTGGGATTCTTTTGACGATCTTGAAAGAATAACTCTAGATTTAGTTTCTAACGAAAGGAGTCGGGAGAAAATTGCCCAAAAAGCGCAAGAGAAAGCAAAAGTCTTCTCCCAAGAAAGATTTGAAAAAGAAATTCTCAAGATTATTGAGTAAAAGCTGGCCCTTGCTGCTTATACGAAGTCAAGCTCTGCTTATACGAAGTCAAGCTCTGCTTATAGTCGTCGCAGTTGCGACTTTCTTTTATCCAGTTTTTCTGCAGGGTAAAATCCCCTTGCCTTCGGATATGGTTGTCGGAGCATACCACCCCTGGCTTGATTACAAGTGGGGATACGTAACAGGAGTTCCGGTTAAAAATCCAATAACCAGCGATGCTGTCTCCCTAATTTACCCCGAGCAGATGCTGGGCGTAGATCTTATTAAGCTTGGTGAGTTTCCTTTATGGAACCCATATATTCTGACTGGCACACCACTTTTTGCTAATTTACAGGCAGCACCTTTTTCTCCAACGAATTTTTTATATTTTCTTTTTGAGACTCTCTCCGCCTGGAGTCTGCAAATAGTTTTTCAGCATTTACTAGCCGCCCTATTTTCGTTTCTTCTCTTAAGACACTGGAATGTGTCTAAGTTTGGATCAGTTTTAGGGGGGATAGCTTTTGCTTTTTCTGGCTTTAACCTTATCTTCTCTCAGTGGAATGGACACACCCTAGCATCAAGCTTTATTCCCCTCGCCGTCCTCTTTGAGGATAGATATTTGAAGAAACATGAGACGCGAGATGGTGTTCTTTTATCGCTGACCTTGGTCTTTCAACTCCTTTCAGGTTATCCACAAATAAGCTTATATACAGCCTTGGCAATAGTTATCTTATGGGGAATCCGGTTTTATGAAGAGAGGGGTTTCAAGTTTGTAAAAAAGACGGTTCTTTTGGCTTTCTTTTTGCTTCTTGCGCTTTCCCTTGCCGCCTTCCAAATCTTGCCAACACTAGAGTTGTGGAGACTTTCACAGAGAAGTTTTGAACCAAATTCTTTTACATGGACCTTTTTGCCGTGGAGTAAGATAATTACTTTTCTTGCTCCTGATTATTTTGGTAACCATGCAACCGGCAACTACTGGGGCCCTCAAGATTATACCTCAAATACTGGGTATGTCGGGGTTGTAGTTTTTGTTCTGGCGACTTTGGGTCTAGGGTTTTTAAAAGCAAAGAGAGCAGTCCTTTTTTTGTTTACACTATTAATCTTCTCGCTCGTCCTGTCTTTCCCTACGCCTCTCTCAATCTTCTTGTGGGGGAGCGATGTCTTTGGAATGCAGGCAGCATCGGCCCATAGAGCGACAGTGCTGTTTAATTTCGCAGCCTCCTTGCTTTCGGGGTTTGGGTTCGATTATCTCCTCTCTCGTCGTAAACCTCAGTTTAAGTATGCACTGATTTTTCCCAGCTTCATCTTGGGGGGTTTTCTTTTTGTGACAGTTTATTTGATTGCGTCTAGCCAGAATTTCCCAAAATACTCAGTTGGCCTACGAAATTTGGTACTGCCGATTGCAATATTTGTAACATCAACCCTTATTCTTTGGTTTATTGCAAGGTGGGATAGGTTTAAAAAACTTGGTCTCGTATCTCTGTCATTTTTACTTTTGTTTGAATTGTTCAGATTTGGTTGGAAATTTACACCTTTTTCTGAGAGAAGGCTGGTTTTTCCAAGGACTCCGATCCTGGACTTCTTGATCTCCCAAGAACAGCCTTTTAGAGTGACGGGGAATAAGGTAATTCCTGTAAATTTACGGACACCTTATAAATTAGACTCTTTGGAAGGCTATGAAACTATTCATCCAGTCCGGATCTCTCATTTTTTAGCCGCGTTAAATAGTCAAGGGATAGATGCAACTCCTACAGGTCGATACGGCATTGTTGACAATGACACCTCGCATCTTCTTGATCTTGTGAACACCAAATATTATTTAGCTTATAAACTGAACCAGAGAGGTGAACCCGACCCTTCTGGTAATATTCCCGAAAGATTTAGAGAGGAGAGATTTAAGTTGGCCTTTGAGGACAAGAGTGTGGCAATCCTTGAAAGTAAAACCGTTCTTCCAAGGGCATTTTTGGTTTATGATTGGGAGACGGAGGGTGACCCCGAGGAGATATTAACTAAGCTCCTAGACCCGAATTATCCGTTCTCTTCAAAAATAATTTTGGAACAAGATCCGCAGATAGAGAGAACGGCGGCAGACATGAGAAACGAAGTTCTTTGTAACGAAGTCTCTTGTACCGAAGTTTTTTATCAAAAATACAAAGAGCAGGGGAGTATCATCGAGGTGAAAACCGACAGGGAGGGTTTACTCTTTGTTTCAGACAGCTGGTATCCGGGATTCCGGGCCTACGTTGATGGGCGCGAGACTAGGATATATCGTGCAAATTATACCTTTCGCGCAGTTATCGTTCCCCGGGGTACTCACGAGGTCCGGTTTCTTTATTCTCCAGAATCCTTTAAAATAGGCCGGGTGATATCAAGTGCCACGTTGTTTATTTTGGTGGCACTATTTGTTGCTGATAAATATGGAATTGCAAGGCGCATCAAGATTGCAGACTAGAGCTGCGGAGCTTCACAGAAATGTTCCCCCCGACTGGTACGCTAGATCAATAAAAGAGAATTTGCTCCAGAGGTTTTGGCATACAAGGCGTTTTCAAGAGGTTGGAAAGTTGGTCGAGCCAAGGGGAGGAATGATTTTGGATATAGGATGTGCTGATGGAACTTTTAGCAAAGTGATTCTTGGTAGATCAAAGGCCGAAAGGCTTGTCGGTATTGATGTTCTTCCGCGGTCGATATCCTATGCAAAACGCCGTTTTGCGCGAAGCAAGAAACTGTCTTTTAGGATTGCTGATGCTCACGCTTTACCATTCGAAAACAAGACATTCGATCTAATTGTTTGCCTCGAGGCTTTGGAGCATATAGAAGACCCACAAAAGGTAATTCTAGAGATGCATAGAGTTCTCAAGGATAGAGGTAAGGTAATTACCCTGGTGCCGACCGAGAACCTTCTTTTTAAATTTATCGTTTGGCCCCTCTGGCTACTTTGGCGAGGTAAAATATGGAGAGGCACACATCTTCATAGATTCGCAGCGGACCAGATTTTAGATAAAATGCGCAGCGGTGGATTTGAGATTACAGACAACCATAAATTTTTGCTAGGGATGTTGCAGGCGGTCAAGGTTAAAAAGAAATGAGTACATCAGTTGTCATACCCAACTGGAGAGGACGAGATCTTTTAGCCAAAAACTTGCCCCTCGTTTTAAAATGCGGATTTGATGAAGTGATAATTGTAGATGATGCTTCGCCAGACGATAGCATTGCCTTTTTAGAGCGAGAGTTCCCGCAAGTTAAGGTTATAAAAAGCAAGAAGAACCGAGGCTTTAGTCGTTCGATAAATACCGGCG
This sequence comes from uncultured Gammaproteobacteria bacterium, assembly GCA_964564005.1. Taxonomy (GTDB): domain Bacteria; phylum Patescibacteriota; class Microgenomatia; order UBA8517; family UBA10165; genus CAZLZK01. Next base: position 29,111 of record CAZLZK010000001.1, on the reverse strand, counting down.
TGGGGCAGGCAAGCGGAGAGATAGTGTTCCTTTTAAATTTAGATGTTACGCCTCAAGGGAGCATAGTTAAACCCATATTAAAACATTTTCAAAGGGATGAGAGCGTTTTTGGCGTCTCTTTGCATGAGGAGGGTTATGGATGGTCAAGGCCACAGGTCGCTGATGGGCTTCTAGCGCATTTGCCAGGGGGGGAAACAAAAGGTTCCCACAACACTTTCTGGATTTCTGGTGGAAGCGGAGCATTCCGAAAAATTCTTTGGGATAAACTTGGCGGCATGGATACAATGTTTTCTCCATTTTATTGGGAGGACGTTGAGCTCTCATACCGGGCGCTGCGACGTGGGTTAAAACTTATTTGGGAACCAGAGGCCAGAGTTGTGCATGAGCACGAGACGACCATCAATACACAGTATTTTAGTTCTAAAAAACTTTCCTGGATTAAGGATAGAAACCAACTTTTATTTACATGGAAGCATCTAACTCTTTGGGAGTTGTTGTCTTTGCACCTTCCAGGCTTATTAAAAAGACTCCTTAAGCCCGGTTATTGGGTAGTTTTGACTCTGGCACTCTTGCGTTTGCCGTGGGTTTTAAAAGGTAGGATAATTGAGAAGCGAGAAGCAAGACTTTCTAATGCCGAAATCTTTAAGCAATTTTCTAAGGCTTAATACTGCGAGCTTTCTCTTTCTCCTGTTTATTCTCGCCGTAATCCTCCGTTTCCTGTATTTTCCTGACAATATATATTTTGGTTTTGACCAAGCAAGGGATGCCTATGAAGCACAAAACATATATAAAAACTTCGATCTTAAGATAGTCGGTCCCCCAACCGCCAACCCGAACCTTTTTCATGGACCTCTCTATTGGTATTTAATAGGACCGATATATATTTTTGGGAGTGGTGATCCAGCTTTCCCGGCGGGGTTTATTAGACTTTACAACGCCCTGGGGGTATTTCTTATTTTTTGGATAGGGAAGTTGTTGTTTGACAAACGGGTAGGTTTTCTTGCCTCACTTCTTTATGTTTTTTCTTTTGAAGAGAGTCAATATGCACTTTATTTCCATCACCCGTCCCTTGCGGTACTTACGATAATGCTGTTTTATGCTGGTCTTGCTCTTGCAATTTTTAAAAAAGATTGGCGGGGGATACCGCTTTCGCTTTTAGGTTATGGATTGTCAGTTCAGGCAGAATTCCAACTTCCATATTTGGGCATTATTTTTATTTTCCTTTTCATCATTTTCCGAAAACAACTTCTACCACTCCTTAACCCGGGGAGGATTTTAATTTCCCTATCTTTTTTCTTGGCAACAATATCGACCTTTATCTTGGCAGAGTTTAAATTTGGAGGACGGGCAGTTAAAGGAATTCTTGGAATCTTGACACAAACGGGAGGCAGTGAGAGCGATTTCGGTTTTGCGCTAAGTGTTTATTTTAAAAGACTTGTTTTGCAGATTCATGACAACATATTGGGCCTTGATCCTCTTGCTCCAATTATTCTAATTTTCTTTCTTGGTGCAGCTCTTGTGTTTGTAGTTTCCAAAAAGGATAGCTATCAGAAGATACTTTTCTTGCTTGTCTGGATTCTTTCTACAAGTATTCTAACTGTTTTTGGCGCACAGACTCTTTATTATACTAACGTTGGAATATCGGCGGGAGTTTTGCTGCTTGCCGCCTTTTTCCTTTCTAAAATTCCTCCGAAGATTTCTTGGGCATTACCGGTTTTTTTGTTTGTAATTATTTCAAGTAGCCTAAATCTTATAAGAGAACAGAACCCCAAAGGAGTTATTGGCGATATTCAGGTTCAAGAAGGAATGCTTTTGTCCCGCGAAAAGAAAGCCTTGGACTATATTTATCAAGAGGCGGGGGGAAAACCTATCGTAGTCGGCGCACTCACCATGCCTCTCAAGGTCAATACGACTTGGGCATATCTTTTCAATTGGTACGGGAAGAAGAAGTATGGTTACCTGCCACATTGGAATGGTGGCGCGGCAGAGGGTTACCCTGGAGATTTACCCGTTTGGATATCCCAGGAAGAGACTTATGTCGCGTTTAGTATAATTGAACCAACAAGAGGTATTAGGGGTGCGTTCGTGCAGCAATTCCTGACGGAGCAAGAGCAATATGGAGAAGTTGTTGAGGAAAAAACTTTCGGGAATGAGCCTTATTCCCAATTGGTAGTGCAAAAAAGAGAATGGCCGCAATGAAAACGCAACTTTCAATAATTATTGTTAATTACAATACAGGAGAACTCCTAAAAGAGTGTGTTCAATCAATTGAAGAGACGACGAACGATTTTCAAAATCCGAGTTGTGAGGTAGTTGTGATAGACAATGCTTCGATTGATGGATCGGTTGAAGAACTGAAAAACGGAAGAACTGAAAAACTTAAGATAATTCAAAATGCGAACAACCTCGGCTTTGCAAAGGCGGTTAATCAAGGAATAAAGAAAGTGAGAGGGAAGTATATTTTGCTTCTAAATCCGGATACTAAAGTCCAGAAAGGAGCAATTCAAAAACTCTTGAGCTTTGCCGAGAGTACGGACGACGCTGGAATTGTTGGGACGAAACTTATCTTGGAAGACGGGACGACTCAAAAATCAGTTTTCCATTCTCCAACAATATGGAGAGCTGTCCAGGAGTTTTGGTTCGGTAAAAAAACTTATTCCAGTTATGTCCCCCGAACTTCTACCCCTGTTGTTGTGGATGCTGTAGTTGGCGCAGCATTTCTAATCACACCCCGAGCCTTGCAAACAGCAGGTATGCTGAGCGAGAGGTATTTTATGTACTTTGAAGATTTGGACTATTGCAGACGCGTAAAAAAAGCAGGGTTGAAGGTCTATTATTTGCCAGAAGCCGAGATTGTGCATCACCATGGAGTGAGCGGGAAAAGTGTTATGCCTGATAAAGAACAATGGAAAAGGCTTATTCCGTCAAGCAAACTTTATCATGGGCTTTTAAAGCATCATCTTATTAATTTCATAATTTGGTCAGGACAAAAATGGCAAAAACTTTGGCACAAGTCGTAAATAGGCACAAGCTTCTTACCCTCCTTCTCTCCGGTCTTCTTCTTAGATTATTCTTAAGTGTTCAGATTTACAGTGGTGATGTTAACAACCACATCGCTTGGGCTAAAGATAGCTTGACCTTAGGCTTTACGGGTATTTACGAGCGCGAGTTTTTCTTTCGATACGGTGCTCTAACTCCAAATTATCCTCCTATACCAATTTTTTTCTTTACTATCTTCTATTGGCTTTATAATTGGGTGCATCAGATTTCGTGGAGTGTAAATTCCGCAGTCAGCATCTTCCCCTCGAACTTTATATTCTTTTTGGAAGATCAAGATACCCTTCCTGCTTTTCTTAAAACCCCGGGTGTATTGGCCGATGTGGGTATCGCGTGGGTTGTTTTTATGTTTGCCCAAAAATTGGCGGACAATCGGAAATCAAGATGGCCGCTTATACGCAGTCAAGCTCCGCTTATAGGAAGCTCCTTAATTCTTTTCAACCCTGCTTTTTTTTATAATAGTGCTTATTGGGGGCAGATAGAGGCGATTCCATTATTTTTTGTTCTTTTGGCCTTTTATCTATTGCTGTACTCCAAGAAATTTATCCTCGCGACCATCTTTCTGGCGTTGGGACTCTTAACTAAGCAAACCTCTATAGTCTTTGTTCCAATCTTCGTAGCCGCTTTCTTGGCAAGGCATGACTTGCTCAAGGCAGTTAAGGCGCTGTCCGCTGCAGTCTTGATCTTTTGGCTAACGTTCGTGCCTTTTTATACGCAGTCAAGCTACGCTTATACGCAGTCAAGCTACGCTTACAAAGTTGGCAATTTATTTTTGTTTCCTTTTTTAACTTACTGGAACAAAATTCAATTGGGTGCCGTCTCTGATTTCGTCACAGATCACGCATTTAATTTCTGGGCACTGGTAGCTGGTCTTGATAAGATTTCCGATTCCAAGATATTCCTTCTGGGATTGCCTTATGTCTTTTGGGGGTACACACTTTTTGGTGTTGTTCTCGCCGTGGTCTTATTTACGATGATTAAAAACAAAGCGCAGCCAGAGAAAGTTTTATTTGCTGCCGGACTTGTAGCTTTTGTAGCGTTTCTTTTCTTAACGCGAATACATGAGAGACATCTTGAGCAGGCTTTGCCATTTATACTTCTAGCTGGCCTGAAAGATAAAAAAATTTTAGGAGTTTTTCTCGGGGTCTCACTGTTTCATTTTCTTAACCTCTACCATAATTGGTGGGCCCCAAGGTTTCCCTTCTTGGTTGATGTCCTCTCGACGACTGTTGTTATAAACACACTTATTATCTTAGCGATTGGATCATTCCTGTTTTTGTTTGTACAATATTTAAGAAGTAGCAAATGAATAGTATGAGAAAGACTCTTTTGGCCGGTACGTTTCTCTATATTTTTCTGGCTCCGTTCTTTTTCCATCCGGATATAAAAACTATTTTCTACCTATCCCAGTTTTTGAAAGATGGGGTTTTCAATATTTATGAGTTTTTGGCGGCAAATCCTGATAGGGTCCTTTTGGGGCCTTTTGTATATCCGCCCTTGGCATATTTTCTTTTCGGCACACTTTTTTTACCGGTTAAGATTCTGGCAGGTAGCGGGTTTGTTGAGTGGCTTTCCATGGGTAATGATGCTGTCGCTGTACCCCATATATTTCAATATCTCTTTTCGATAAAACTCCCACTAATACTTGTTCACACAGCAACCGGTTTTTTTCTTGTACGCTTATTGGATAACCCAAGAGAGAAAATAATAGCTCTGACAATTTGGTTTTTCAATCCAATAAGTATTTATATAGTTGCAATGATGGGACAGTTTGACGGTATTCCTGCATTTTTGACGGTAGTTTCTTTAGTTCTTGTTTCTCGTCAACCCTACTTGAGTGTCTTTATCTTAGGTTTAGCAGCTGCTCTTAAATCCTACCCACTTTTCTTACTGCCTTTTATGGTTCTATTTTTAGGCAAGACTTGGTTTACCAGAATAAAATTTTTAGCGATTGGTCTTTCCACGTATCTTATTACTATTATTCCCTACTTGAGAACCCCTGAATTTTATGAGGATGCTCTTGTTTCGAACTTATCGCAGAGAATTTTTGAAATTTCGTTGCCGATTGGGTTTAACGAAAGACTTCTTATAATTCCCGGGATAATCGTATTCTTATTCTTTTTAAGTGAAAAACAAGGCGGAAGACATATTTTTCCATATTTTCTTGCCATACCTTTAGTATTTTTGGCAGGTTCACACTTCCATCCGCAATGGACGATGTGGGCTTTGCCTTTTTTAATTGTTGGTATCGTAAGGCATAAACTATATTTTCCTGCAGCCATTTTTCTTGTAGGTTGGGTAGCTACCATTGCCTTGTTTCAAGACAAGTTTCTTACCTGGGGAATTTTAGGCCCGGTAGAACCTGCTCTGCTTTTTCTACCGGCGCCAATGGAATTAATAAGCCCTTCATCAGTTTTAATACAAAGTCTTATGCACACTGCTATGACAACAGCTTCTATTTGGATATTATGGAGGGTTTTTATTAACAAACGCCATGAATAAAGTTTGGATGCAAGTATTTTCCATTATTTTATTTGTAATCTTACTTACTTTTGCAGTTTCGATGCTGGCTGCCAGAAACAGACTTGATACTCAATTTTCCGGTTCCAGGTTTACTAGTTTTGACGGTGCAATGGAACGAGCCTTTACTCCAAAGAATAACAACTTAAATATAATTATTATCTCGCTCAAAAATCCGGGGCTCGAGAATACCGACGATTTTAAAATATCTTTAATTGAGGAAAACGGCCAAACTTTAAGAACGATGGACTTCTCCGGTCGAAATTTTGGCGATCCGGGTGATATAAGATTTCAGTTTGAGCCGATAGTAAACTCAGCTAATAAAAAGTTAATCGTTCGGATTGAAAAACTGGAAACATCAGGATCAAAGATTGTTGGAATTCAAGTTGACAAAGAAGATAACCTAGCATTTGCAAGTTTCCACCGACTTATTGACAAGAAAAACACCGCGAGGGGATTTGTGACTGTCTGGAAATCAAATGTTCAAGACAATATTTTCTTTTTTGTATTTTGGGCAGCAATATTAAGTGGTATTTATTGGCTTTCTAAAAAAGAATGAGATTTTTGCGTCAAACTTTTACTTACAAGCGTGCATTATTCGTTATTTTAACAGTAGCCTTTGTTCTTAGGGTATGGGGTCTTAATAAGGTTCCACCGGAGCTTTTCGGTGATGAACTAGACGTTGGTTACCACGCCTACTCAATTCTTCAGACCGGGAAAGACTACTATGGCCAGACATTGCCGACATACATCCACTCGTTCTCGGAATGGCGCGCACCGCTTTTGATGTATGCAACCGTTCCTTTTGTTGCGATTTTCGGACTTAATGAATGGGGTGTACGGCTGCCTTCGGCAGTGTTTGGACTACTAACTATCTTTTTATTGTATGTTTTGGCGAACAGAACACTGGGCGGCAAGACTGCGCTAACGGCCGCCTTGCTGATGGCTATTTCCCCTTGGCACCTTCAGTACTCAAGGGCGGCATTTGAGGTAAATCTTCTTTTAACCTTAATTCTGGGAGGAACACTTACCTTTATTCTTGGTCTAAAAAAACACAAATGGTTGTCCCTTGCGGCTTTTTTGTTTGGCCTTACTTTTTATACTTATAGTACCGCTAACGTTTTTATTCCTCTTTTTGTCTTGCTGCTACTGCTCATACACAAAAAGCGACTGCTGTCGATAGAGCGAAAAAGGCTAGTCGCCCCAATTGCAATATCGGTTGCGATGATTATCCCAATTTCTTATCAAATACTGTTTGGTTTTGCAGGAGAAAGGTTTGGAAACTTCAACGTTTTCAATGACGAGGAGATAATTCGAGAGATTGACCTAAAAAGGCTGGGCGCAGGGCCAGAAGGCGCACTTTTTTACAATAAGCCTATTTTCTGGGGGAGAAAAATCTTGGCAAACTACGGTACTTCCTTTTCGCCGCAATTTTTGTTTATAGATGGAGATGTGACCTTCCGCCATTCAGTGCATCAGGTAGGTGAATTTTATTGGTGGCAAGCGCCATTTATGGTTGCAGGATTTTTATGGTTTCTCAAAAAGCGAGACCGATGGGTACTATTTTGGCTCGGCTGGCTACTTTTGGCGCCTATTCCATCTTCTTTAACTCGCGACGGTGCAATTCATGCAACTCGACTAATCTTGATGTTACCGCCGCTCACTATCCTAACGGCAGCCGGTGTCAAATTTTTTCTGGAGTCAAAACTTGGCCGGGTTAAAAAACCGCTCGTCGCGCTTCTACTATTAATAGTAGCCATTGAATTGGGTCTGTATCTTCACCGCTATTGGGTGGATTATCCAAAGGAGGCGTGGCGTTGGTGGCACGAGGGTTACAAAGAGGCACTGCTCTTCATGAAAACGCAAGAAAAGGATTACGAGACTATTGCCTTCAACAACACGTACGAGCCCTCGCTTATCCGCTTTCTGTTTTGGTGGGAATACCCACCAAATAAATTTCTGAAAGAGTTTTCAGGGGACAAGTCAAAGGAGGGGATATTGCCCGGCTTCAACGGCTTTTCTCTTGGGGGTAGATATTATTTTGGAAGCATGACTCACGAGCTTGGAGTTATAAGCTTTGTTAAACCTGGTATTCTTTATCTGGTTTCCCAAAGAGACGAGGTTCCCGGGGACTGGGATTGGGAGAAAGACCCGCCGGTGCAGATTGTTGTTCTTAAAACAGTTCGTAATCCAGCGAACGAGCCGATTTTTTATGTAGTGACCGGTAGTAGACGTTGAGTAAGTTGTTCTTTTGCTTCGTTCTCGAAACTGCCTGTATAATAATCTGATGCGCGGTGTATTTATTGTTGGGATTGTTGTTCTTGCTTTTTTACTGCGGACTGTTGCTATAGCCTCTTACCCGGTTGGATTTAATCCTGACGAGGCTTCTTTTGGATATGATGCTTATTCTCTTTTAAAAACAGGGAAAGATCAGTGGGGAGAGAGCTGGCCCCTAACATTCCGTTCCTTTGGAGACTTTAAGCTCCCTTTATATACCTATCTTGCTATACCTTCAGTTGCAGCCTTCGGGCTTAATGAGTTTGCAGTGCGACTACCAAACGCTGTGTTTGGCACACTGGCCGTGCTGGCGACATATTTACTGGTGATGGAGCTTTTTAGAAATCAGCGCTTCTCGGTCGCGCTGTTTGCTGCGCTTCTCTTGACTATTTCCCCTTGGCACGTTTCTCTCTCGCGAGGCGCTTTTGAGGCAAATCTGACAACCTTTTTTGTTCCATTGGGGGTTTGGGCATTTTTGAAGGGCATAGAGAAACCACGATGGATGTTTCTGGCAGCCTTTGCCTTCGGACTCAACCTCTTTTCCTACCACTCAGCACGCCTACTTACTCCTATTTTAGTCGCAGGCCTTAGTTGGTTTCACCGCGAGGACTTTACACCTTTACATATAAGTGTAAAGAAATACTGGCAGGCAGGTGCAGTCGGGTTGGTCTTTTTGGCAATAGCAGGCTACACGATGTTTGGAGGGGCTGGGGCAAGGGGTGGGGATGTTGCGATATTTAATCCGACGGACCGATGGGCCTCCGTCGCGGACCGTCGCTACGAAGCAGTTCTTCAGGGATTTCCGGATTCTTTGGAGCGGATATTTATTAACAAAGCAACCTTTGTTTTTGATCAATTTGTAGGGGGATACTTTTCTTACCTTTCGCCTCAGTTCCTGTTTACTCAAGGAGCAGGAGAATGGACTTACGGGATGATACCAGGACGTGGCGCTCTTTATTTGATTGAATTGCCGTTTATTCTGGCGGCAGTTTGGATGGTGGTGAAAAAGAAAGGTGCTGGCCTCGGAATAATTCTGTTGTGGATCCTTCTAGCACCAATTCCGGCAGCCCTGGCTAAAGGTCCAGGCTTTGCCGCAAATAGGGCTGCGATCATGATGCCGGCAATACAAATCCTCTCTGCCTATGGTGGTATAGCTTTATTTGATCAATTCCTTAAGTGGAGCAGGATGTCCAAGCGCTTCTTATTGTCCTGCTATCTTGTTATCTTGTTTCCCTCTTTAATATTTTTCTTAGAAGACTATCGTTACCACGCGCCCGTTCAAGGAGCACAGTCGATGCTTTATGGGAGAGGGGAAGCAATTGAATTTGTAAAATCTATTGAAGATAAATACGAAAGGATTGTTTTTAGTCGCTCGCTCTCAGAGCCCCATATTTATGTAGCTTTTTACAAACAGTGGGATCCTTCTAACTATCAAGAAAACGCACCCGACTGGTTAAGGTATGAGAAAGAGGGACGCTCCTTTCTTGACCAACTGGGAGAATATCGGCTTGGGAAGTATATATTTCGCGGAATAGGCAAAACGGAGGAGCCCGGACAACTTCTTGTGGGTAAACCGGGAGAGTTTTCTCAAACGGCTAATATTGTTAGCCGCATTAAGTATCCTAGTGGCCAGGACGCGCTTTGGGTTGTAATGAGTCAATAAATAAAAAGATGGATATTTCTTTTAAAAAGTTATTTAAAAGTCAAGCAATAATTTTTCCAATTTTACTTTTTATAATAACAGTTCCGACTTTTTCCCCACTTGTAAGACCCGGTTATTTCACAATGCAAGATGATCTTCAAGCATTTCGAATACAGCAGATGGACAAATGTTTTGATGATGGCCAAGTCCCTTGTCGCTGGGTTCCTGACGCTGGATATCAGTATGGCTACCCGCTTTTTAATTATTACTCACCGGGTATTTTTTATTTTGGTGTAGGTCTTCACAGGTTGGGAATCTCAATCATAGACTCTGTAAAGGTTATTTTTATCTTAGGATTTATCAGCGCACCACTCTTAATGTATTTATTTTTGAATACATTTTTGAACAAATGGGCAGCACTAGGAAGTAGCGTCCTTTACGGCTATGCTCCATTTAGGGCACAAGAGGTGTACGTTAGAGGTGCGATAAGCGAGTTTTGGGCGCTGACATTTTTCCCATTACTTTTTTGGTCTTCTTACAATTTGATCAGATCCGGAAAGTTAAAATATTTTTTATATTTTTCTCTTTCTTTGGCCCTTCTTTTGTTAACTCACAATCTTATGTCTTTTATTTTCGTTCCAATTCTTGCTCTTTGGATATTGGCAGTCTTAGCAATTGAAGATAGGTGGAATAACGCCATTAAGACTATTCTTAGTGGAGTTTTGGGGGTTGGTTTGGCAGCATTTTTTCTACTTCCGGTAGTTTTTGAAAAACAATATGCTCATACAGAAACTCTTTTGGGAGGATATTTTGATTACAGGCAACATTTTGTAAACATTTACGAACTCTTTATTTCTAACCATTTTGGGTATGGTTCGTCAGTCTTAGGACCAAATGATGATCTAACGTTATCGGTTGGGCAAATTTCTTGGATTTTTAGTCTGTTTACCGCTCTCTTGGCAATCTTATTTTTTAAAAAAAATCGCAAACTCTCTTTAATAGTTTTTTTCCTTGCTCTGGTTGAATTGTCACTACTATTTTTAATGCATCAAAGATCATCTTTTGTCTGGAATTTATTTTCGCCCTTGGCGTATCTGCAATTCCCTTGGCGATTACTTGGCCCTAGTAGTTTTCTGCTCTCTACCCTCACGGCAATTGGTATTTTTCTATCTAGTCAAATCAAGAATAGAGAGATTAGTAACGTTTTGCCCTGGAGAATAAACCTTACGCATATATTTTCGATATCCGTAATTATCTTGGTTTTAGCCTTGTATGCCAATTTTTTTCGTCCAAAAGATTGGTACCAGATTAGTGATCAGGAAAAATTTTCTGGCAAAAGTTGGGATATTCAACTAACTACGAGCATATTCGATTATTTGCCGATCTATGCAAAGCTACCACCTAACCATAAAGCACCAGATTTACCGGAAATTCTTGATGGCCAAGCTAAATTTGTTAATTATAAGAAAGGTAGTAATTTTCAGGTGGGACTAGTTGATGTCCAAAAAGATGCAACCATAAGATTGCCGCTTTTTGATTTTCCTGGCATGCAAGTCACTGTCGATAATAGTAAAACAGCACACGGTCACGATGATTGCCGAAGTGAAGAAATTTGTCTTGGGCTTATTAGCTTCAAGGCATCTCCCGGTAAACATAAAATCAAAGCCCAACTCCAAGATACATTGGTTAGATCGATAGGCAATGCGGTCAGTGGCGCAAGTCTACTAGTTTTTCTGATTATCTTGGCAACTCAAAGTCCCAAAATAAAAAACCCTTTTGTCAACGGTGATTCATGAGATTAGGAATTTTAGAAAAGACAGTTAATCGCTCTTGGCCATTTCTGCTAATCATTTTGGCAATTCCGGCGGTATGGGCGCTTTTTATGCCGGGATTTTATGGAGCATCTGACGATCTTCATATAGCTTGGCTTTTTGAAATGGATAGAGCGCTTGGGACAGGTCAAATTCCGCCTCGTTTTGTGCCAGATCTAAGTTTCGGTTTTGGCTATCCGCTTTTTAATTTTGTTTTTCCTCTACCTTTTTATATTGGCGAAATATTTCATAAGGTAGGACTATCTTTTGTGGATAGTATTAAAGGCGTCTTTTTGATTAGTATTGTTTTTTCAGCATTTTTGATATTTGTTTTATTAAAAGAATTTACGTCAAAAGCCTTAAGTCTCGCTGGTGCATTAATATACATATACACCCCTTATCGATCGACGGATATTTATATCCGAGGAGCAATTGGGGAAGCGTTAGCTTTTGTCTTCTTTCCCGCAGCCTTGCTTTGTATATACAAACTCTCGATAAAAGATAGGTTAAGTCTTCGGTGGATAGGGTTAGGAGCACTGTCACTTTCTGGTTTAGTGTTATCACACAATATTGCCACCTATATGTTTTTGCCTTTTGCTATTCTCTTCTTCTTATTCTTAGTCTTTCCCAAAGTCCAGAAAAAGAGAGTCAACTTCTGGTATGTAATTTTGATGCTCATTTTAGGATTTTCCGGAGCTAGTTTCTTTTGGGTGCCCGCACTTCTGGACAGCGGTTTAGTAAAATACGATACGGTCTTTAATTTTAAAGATCATTTTCCCACTTTGATTCAATTAATAAGGCCTTACTTTGGTTATGGAGCATCTGTTCCTGGCCCGTATGACGGGATGTCCTTTTTTATGGGTGCGATAAACATTGTTTTAATTGTCCTAACCGCTCTAAGCATTACCATCTTTAGGAAAAGGTATTCGCCTAAGCAAAAAATACTCTTAATTTGGTGTCTGGCCTCAGTGCTTATTTCAATTTTTATGATGAATTTTAGGTCAACTTATTTTTGGGATAATCTACCGCTCCTGCCTTATTTTCAATTTCCCTGGCGGTTTTTAATGATCACAACATTCGCAACACCACTCTTGGTAGTAAGTTTGGACGTGATCAAATTCAAAGAATTAACCGCCGCAATCTTAATAGTAGCGACCATATTAATTAACGGCAATTTTTTTAAACCGCACGATTTCCTAGCCCGCGACGATAGCTATTATTTGAATAGATACATCCCTGCTCCTCAGGCAAGCGCAGATTACAAGCTGACCCAGGAAGAATATTTGAGGTTGCCTAATGCTACACTCGAGCGACCTGCCCAAAATTATCCAATTGTAACTCCGGATGACCCGTCAATTGTACAGGTAAACACTATCAATAGTTTGCATCACCTTATAAATATTTCAACCCCGCAAGAAAAAACTTTTAACTATAATAAGTATTTTTTCCCCGGATGGGTACTAAAAATAAACGGCAGGCGGCAATATATAAAAATCGGCGAACCTTTTGGCCAGATTACTTTTACAGTTCCTAAGGGTAATACTTTAGTCGAGGTTTATTTTCAAGAAACAGTTTTCAAGAGAATTCTCGATGTAGTCTCACTGCTCGCATTAATCTTAGCCATTAGGTTATCGATAAATTCACAACGCTTAAACAAAGCTGGTTCAAAAATAAAGCATGACTAAAAGTCAGTTGCTAACCGCAGTAGTCTTAACCGTAATTTTGGTAGTTGCATTTTTGTTGAGGATTATTAATCTGACTACTATTCCACCAGCTCTGAACTGGGATGAAGTTAGCCACGGGTGGAACGCCTACTCAATTTTAAAAACCGGCAAGGACGAGTGGGGAGTATCTTTCCCAACTATCTTTAGGGCATATGGAGACTATAAACTTCCGGTTTATATATATGCGACAGCCCTATCGGAAGCGGTCTTTGGCTTGACTTCTTTTGCGGTACGGCTACCTTCTGTACTTGCAGGAGTAGCTACAGTTCTTTTTACATTTCTACTTACTAAAAAACTTTTTGGTAGAAGAGTGGGGCTCATTGCCGCCCTGTTGGTAGCAGTTGAGCCGTGGAGCTCTTTTCTTTCCCGGCCGGCTTTTGAGGCAAATTTTGCTCTGATGCTGATTGTCTCCGGAGTACATTTTTTCTTGCTTGGCATCGAGAAAGTAAAATTCCTGCCAGTTTCCGCAACATTGCTTGGCCTAGCCGTTTGGACTTACAACTCTGCGCGTATTTTTGTTCCACTTCTTCTTGTACTATTTGCCGTTCTTTACAGAAAGGAACTTTTTTCTCTGTGGAACACCAGTAGAAGACTTTTTACTTCTTCCTTATTACTTATTACTTTTTTCTTCCTGCCCATGTTCTGGCAACTCGCAAATCCTCAGGGCCAAGCTCGCTACGTCTGGGTAGCGATTTTGGACGAAGGAGCAATACACGAGATAAACCAAGCGCGTGGTGCCTCCAGGCTCCCTGCGGTTTTAGCGCGTCTAGCACACAATAAGGTTACTTATTTTGTGCCAAAGTTTGCTGCAAACTGGCTTTCTCATTTCTCTCCAGAGTTTTTATTCCTTGGCGGTGGTAGTCAGTTCCACTTTAGTATTCCTGGACACGGATTGCTTTATGCGATAAATGCTCCATTTATCTTGGCAGGGTTTATTTACCTTTCGAAAAAGAGAAGTCGAACTTCGTGGATTATTCTCGGCTGGATTATTCTCGCTCCAGTTGCATCAAGTTTAACTCGGGAAGCTCCACATGTTCTTCGCTCAATTATAATATTACCCATACCCATGGTTCTTACGAGCGTGGGACTGGTGGCAGCGTGGGACCGGGTTAAAAATAGCAAATATAAACATAGCTTGTCTTCGAATCAAATAGCAAATATCAAATATATCCTCGTAACCATCTATTTGTTTTTACTTGGATGGTCAGTTGGGGGTTATCTTATGAAATACTTTGACGAATACAAAAAAAACTATTCATGGTCTTGGCAATACGGATATAAGGAAGTTGTTCAATATGTCAAACAAAATTATGATAAGGACGACCAGATTGTTGTTACCAAAAAGTACGGAGAGCCGCATGAATTTTTCTTGTTTTACTGGCGTTGGGATCCAGAGAAATATCAAAATGATCCCAACTTAATTCGCTTCTTTCAAACAAATTGGTATTGGGTTGACCGGTTCGACAAATTTTATTTTGTTAATGATTGGGGAATACCTAGGGTAGAAGATGGAAATTGGAAGTTGGAAAGTGGACAAGAAATAGAAATTGACGGGAGGGCACTTCTTGTCACAAGCCCCGGTAATTATCCCCCAGGGTGGCGTAAACTAAAAACAATTGACTTTCTTGACGGTAAGGCGGCCTTCGATATTCTAGAACAGATATGATTGAGACACTTAAAATTAATAAATGGTTAGTGCTTATTTTGATCTTAGGAGCTGTCTTGCGTCTTTGGGGACTTTCAAATAACCCCCCTCATCTGACGAACGACGAGGCGGCATTGGGTTATAACGCATACTCGATTCTTAAAACAGGAAAGGATGAACACGGGGAATTCTTGCCGGTTGTTTTTAAGTCTTTTGGGGACTGGAAACCCGGACTCTATGTTTATCTAGACGTTCCGTTTGTTGCGGTCCTAGGCCTTAATGAGTGGGCTGTCCGCCTTCCCGCTGCCGTGGCAGGGATTATTGCCGTTTGGCTATTTTATCTAATAACTTTAAAACTTTTTCAAAAAGAGAGAGTTGCACTTTTGGGAGGCTTTTTCCTTGCAATTTCTCCGTGGCATTTACAATTTTCTCGAGGCGCATGGGAAGCCAATATTGCCTTAACCCTAACTCTTGCCGGGATTTATTTTTTCCTTATGGCGGTTTCGGGGACACCAAAGCGACTACTCTTTTCAGCTGTATTCTTTGCGTTGACACTGTGGACTTATCAGGGAGCAAAACTTTCAAGTGCCATAGTTGTTTTGGGAATTGTGTTTGCACTCTTTCGAAGCTTTTCTAAAATCCCGCGCAGCATTATTACTAATAGTGTTATCTTGGGTATTTTGATTAGCATGCCGGTTCTGACAAGCCTCCTTCAAGGGAAAACCGGCAGGCTTGAAGTTTACAGCATCTTCTCATATGAACGCTCCCCCGAAACGGTACAGGAAATACTGCGGCCGGATAACGTTGGGATTGACTCCTGGCAGTATATCCTTTTTCATTCGGAGCGTCTTAATTTCACCCGAGGGGTTTTAAGTCGTTGGTTTAATCATTATTCCAGCCGGTTTTTGTTTTTCGAAGGCGATTGGAGTAATCCCAGACAAGGAGTTCCAAATGCAGGTGTAATTTTAGTTCTCGATCTTATATTTTTAATTTCAGGACTGGTAGCGCTCGCACAAATAAGGAGGAGAGAAAGCACTATCTTTTTGTGGCTTCTTTTATTATCCTCTCCATTGCCAGCTGCGCTCTCCAGGGATTCTGTCCACGCCGTAAGGAGCTTAAATATGGTTATCCCCATCACGATAATTTTGGCTCTCGGCGCAAGCCTCTTGTGGGAGAAGCGATTGCGCCTTGGGCGTTTTGCCTTTCCCATCTACTCTCTATTCTCTATCCTCTATTTGTCCAATTACACCTATTATCTCGACCAATATTGGGTGCATGCGCCTAAACAAAATGCACCATTTTGGCAATATGGATATAAACAAATAGTTGAAAAGCTTACACCATTACAAAGAGAGTATAAGGAGATTGTCGTCAAACAAGATTATGCCCAACCCTATATTTTCTTTTTGTTTTACCAAAAATATGATCCGGCAAAATATCAAAAGACAGCAAAGAGTGTGTATATACTAAATCAATATGGAGACGTAGGGTTAGTTTCGAAACTAGATAATATAACCTTCCGCGATATTAACTGGTCAGCAGACCGTGGAATGGCCGGCAAGCTTTTTGTAGTTGACCCTATTAAAGTTCCCCCAGAAATCTCGAATGATCCAAAAAATTTCAAGTTGATTGATGAGATAAAATTTCCTGATGTGAGGACAGCCTTTCGAATTATTGAAATTCTCTAGATATGCTTAAAAACAAATTTTTAATAATTCTGATATTGTTACTGGCGGGAATCTTACGGTTGTACCACCTAACAACCCTTCCGGCACTGAACGCAGACGAGGCAGCAATTGGCTACAATGCGTACTCTCTTCTTGAAACAGGAAAAGATGAACATGGAAATCCGTGGCCGATTCATTTTCAGTCTTTTAACGACTGGAAACCAGGACTCTATTTTTATATAGTTTTGCCTTTTGTAAAAATTTTGGGACTCGGCGAACTTGCAGTAAGATTACCCGGAGTTGTCCTTGGTATTGCTACTGTCTTTTTAGTTTGGTTACTAGTTCGCGAACTATTTCCCCAGAAGAGGTGGTTGCCCGAAATTTCAGCGCTTTTTTTAGCAATTTCTCCTTGGCACTTGCATTTCTCTCGCGGCGGCTGGGAGGTAAACGCCGCAACATTCTTTATTACCCTTGGGCTTTTGCTATTTTTAAAGTCTTTAAAGAGTCCAAAATACTTTACGCTTTCCGCTCTGAGCTTTGCGCTTTCCTTATATACCTACCATTCGGCTCGTATTGTAGCCCCGTTGCTTATTATGGGAATTCTATTACTGTATCGTTCTCAAATTCTCAAGAATTTGAGAGCAGTAGTAGCTGGCGTCTTGGTGTCTGTAATCTTATTGCTTCCACTTGCTCGTGATTTAACCGGCCCTGCAGGGATTTCTAGAGCTGCAGGTGTGGGCTTGTTTGTGGACACTGGGCCTTTTTGGAGGATCAATCAGCAGCGTGGAGAGCATGGAGATTTTCAGAGCACTCCGGCAAAAATTTTGCACAATAAACCGGTAAACTACGGTCTTGCGTTTTTAGAAAATTACACAGACCATCTTTGGGGAGAGTTCTTATTTATATCGGGTGATGAGATCCAAAGGAATCGAGTTCCGGAGATGGGCCAGATGTATCTCTTTGACATAATTTTCTTGAGCGTGGGACTTTTTGTAATTGCTCGCAACCTTACTGGTTGGGGACCGATTCTATTGTGGCTTTTTGTTGCGCCAATTGCTGCAGCCCTAACATTCCAGGCCCCACATGCTCTGCGCAGCCAAAACATGGTTATCCCCCTGGTTATCATAAGCGCCTTTGGTGCAATTTCATTGTTTGATTGGTTGAAGAGCAATATTGGGGATAAAAAGTTACTTATTACTTATTACTTGTTATTTGTTACATTCGGAGTCTGGAATTTTACAAGGTACCTTCATCAATATTATTCTCACATGTCCCAAACATATGATTCTTCTTCCCAGTATGGAGTAAAAGAACTGGTAGAATATGTTGATGCGAACAAAGATAAATACTCGCGCATTGTTGTTACTAACCGCTACGACCAACCATACATTCTATTCTTGTTCTACTCGAAATACCCGCCCGAGAAATTTCAGGGAGAACATATTTTAACGCCCCGCGATGAGTTCGGATTTTCAACAGTCGAGAACTTCGGTAGGTTTGTATTTCGGCCAATTGCGGAATGGGATAAAATAAAAGCCGAATATTCGGGGGCGCTTATTGCTGGTACAGATGAAGAAGTTCCAGAAGCAGCGAATGTTTTAAAGACAATTTATTTTCCTAGCGGCAGAGTAGCATTTAGAGTGGTTGCAAACTAAAGTGGTAGAACAAAGAACAAAGAACAAAGAACAAAGACCGAAGCTCTCTGTAGTTCTTGCTACACATAACGAGGAGAAAAATGTAGGCAAATGCCTTGAGTCGGTCAAAGGATTGGCAGATGAGATTGTTGTTGTGGACGGATCTTCTTCTGACAGGACACGCGAGATTGCAGAGAAACATGGAGCACGTGTGTTAAAAGTCGTGAATGAGCCAATTTTCCACATCAACAAGGAAAAAGCGCTTCGGACAGCATCCCACGAGTGGGTTTTACAGCTTGATGCAGATGAGCAGGTAACCCTTGAGCTTGCGGATGAAATAAGAAAGATTATCGAGATGGCCGATGAAGAGATAGAGAAGTATCAGGGAAGTCTACCAAATCGAAATCTTTTTTTAAGACACCAAAGGCTTCTGGAAAAGCGTGACGGCTCAATGGGCACTAAAGGTGGACCGTTTGCGGCATTTTTTATTCCGCGGCTAAACTATTTTCTTGGCAAATTTTTGCGCCACGGAGGAGTTTATCCAGACGGGGTTATAAGACTTGTTAGGAAAAGCAAATCTTATTTTCCTGCCAAAAGTGTTCACGAGCAGATCGTTGTTGACGGGAGAGTTGGGTGGCTCCAAAACAACCTGATTCATATGGACTCACCGACTTTTAGTCGTTATCTTCGAAAGAATAGCCGTTACGTAGATTTGATAGCCCAAGATTTAAGTCAAGATCGCGTCGGAAGAAACCCACTACAGTTTCTTAATTATTTCTTGGTAAAACCTATTTACTGGTTCTTACTGACACAGTTAAGACATAAAGGAATTCTGGACGGAATTCCCGGGATAATCTTTTCATTTTTTTCAGCCCTTCGCTTCCCGAGGGCCTACTGGAGATTTTTGACTCAATGATTAAAGTTTATTTTGATACAAAACCCTTACACGCTGGGCATGTTGTTCGGGGCATAGGGACTTATGCTCGAAGTTTGGAACAGGAGTTAAGAAAGAGAGAGGACATAAAACTGGTTGATCAAGAAATAAATGCCGATGTCGTGCATTATCCATATTTTGACCTATTCCTTAATACACTTCACATTAAAAAAGATCAACCAACATTTGTGACTATTTATGACACCATTCCACTCATTTATCCAAAACAGTATCCTCCGGGGGTTAAAGGAAAGTTGAATTTTCTAAAACAGAAGAGAGCATTAAAGAATGTTAGTGCTGTTATCACAATTAGTGAAACATCAAAGAAAGACATTATCAGGTCTTTAGACGTGTTACAGGAAAGAGTATATGTTACACAACTAGCGCCAGCTAGAATTTTCTGTAAGCTGTCAGGAAATTCTACACTCCTACATAGGAGTGTAGAGAAGTACAATCTGCCAGAAAGATTTGTTCTTTACGTTGGCGATGTCAATTACAACAAAAATCTTTCAGCTCTTGCGGCAGCATGCAAACAAATTAACACACCGCTTGTTATTGTAGGCAAGCAGGCGGCGGAAGAGAATATTAACTGGTCTCATCCGGAGAACAAAGAGTTTCGCAAGTTTATTGAAAAATATGGGAGTGATCCGCTCGTTGCACGTGTTGGTTTTGTCCCAGATGAGGATTTGGTGAAAATCTATAATCTGGCAACAATCTATTGTCAGCCATCTTTTTATGAAGGATTTGGCCTTCCGGTTTTGGAAGCTATGGCCTCTGGAACTCCTGTTGTCGGAGCTAAGACGCAAGCGCTGGTTGAAACTGCTGAAGGAGCGGCTGTCTTCGTTGACCCTAGAGTTACTTCGGATATTGCTTCAGGTCTTATAAAAGTTCTCAAAGATCCTGAACTGCAAAGAGAGCTATCCAGGAAAGGTTTAGAGCATGTTAAACGTTTTTCCTGGACCAAGACAGCGGATGAGACTATTCAAGTTTATCAGAAGGTGGTTGGGTAACCCAGACAACGCCCAAATTATTTTGTTTTTTCTTGCCTGGCGAGTTTGGACGATTGTCTTTGCCCTTATTGGTCTAATAGTACTGCCTCTTAAGAGTAGACATTTCTTAGGAGGTGGCATTGAGAATTATCTTGTCAATCCACTTCTTTGGGGTTGGGCGAACTTTGATGGAGAACACTATCTGAGAATCGCACAACATGGATATCAACCCCTAACGCATGCATTTTTTCCTCTTTACCCTCTTCTTGCTCGCTTTATTGGCGGCTTCTTCGGATTTGGTTTCCTACCCTTGCTTTTTTCAGGCCTTGCGATTTCCAACCTTGCCTTCCTTGTTGCCCTATTTTTATTTTGGCGGTTGGTTTGTCTTGACCATTCAAAAAAGATTGCCACGATCTCTCTCATCTCTCTTCTTACTTTTCCAACCTCTTTCTATTTTGGTGCTCTTTATACAGAGTCTCTATTTTTTCTTTTAACTGTAGCTGCTTTTTATTGTTTAAGGAAAGATAGGTGGATCTTTGCGGGGCTATTGGGAGGGCTTTCCACAGCAACTCGCCTTGTCGGAATTTTTCTGCTGCCGGCGATGATTGTTGAGTTGTGGCAGCATAGAAAACAAGAGGGTGGGCTAAACACAAAGCAGATTATGTCGCCGCTTCTAGTTCCTCTGGGACTAATTTTTTACAGGCTGTTTTTAAAGAGCACGACTGGGGATCCGTTTATGTTTTATAACTTGCAGCAATTGTCTGGGGAGCAACGAGCCCAGGAGCTTATTCTCTTGCCGCAAGTTTTTTGGAGATATATAAAAATGCTCGTAACTGTTACAAGATCTGACCCAATTTACTTAACAATCTTACTCGAAGTAGCCATTGGACTTTTAGGATTATTTTCCCTTGTGTGGGGCTACACAAAAAAGGTACGGCCCTCGTACCTACTATTTCTATTTCTAGGCTATATTTTGCCGACCCTGACGGGTAGTTTTAGCTCTTTGCCTCGCTATGTCTTGGTCTTATTCCCTCTATTTCTCATTTTGGGCTTGTTCCTCGCCTCACGGGGGAGAGTCTTTAAAGTGCTATCTTTGGCCATTTCTGTTATTCTTTTAGCCATAGAGACAACATTATTCATTCGAGGATATTGGGTAGCATGACAAAGAATTTGAGGTTGACAAGCTATATCAAGCGAATTATTGATAATCCTTTATTTGCGGGGGGCATGATTATGCTTGTTGGTGCCAATCTTGCTAGCCTTGGCCAATTTATTTATCACATAATTGCTGGCCGACTTTTGGGGAAAGTTTATTATGGAGATATTGCTGCCATCTTTTCCATTTTGGGATTAGTTGCGGTGGTTCAGATGTCTTTTGGCTTGACAATTGTTCGTTTTGTAGCAGCAGCAAAAAGTCAATCTGGCATTGCCAATTTTACAAAATGGGTTCACCGATGGAGTCTGTGGGTTGGTGTTGGCATAGGAATTATCACCCTATTCCTTTCCCCTCTTTTGGCAAATTTTATGAACTTACAACAACCAATTGCTATTTACTTTCTTGGCCCATCAATTGTATTTATCATAATGATTAATGCGGCGCGGTCTGTATTACAAGGGATTCTTGAGTTTGGAAAATACGTAAAAAGTCTCCTCGTCGAGACGTGGTTAAGGCTTTTCTTGACAATTGCTTTTATCCTACTTGGATGGTCAGTTTTAGGAGCCGCATTCGCAATCTTCTTGGGTACGGCCCTGGCCTTCTTTTTTACACGATCTTCAATAAGCAACTATTTGCGTGGGGAAAAAGGAGAAAGGCCGAATATTGCTCCACTCCTTAAATATTCGGTGCCAGTTTTACTTCAGGGTTTTGCCTTGACTTCAATGTATTCAACGGATGTCGTTCTGGTAAAACATTTTTTTTCTCCTGGGGATGCAGGAATTTATGCCTCGTTGGCAATCTTAGGACGAATTGTCTTTTACGGTACTTCACCCTTGACCCAAGCAATGTTTCCTTTGATTGCCCAACGGCACTCGCACGGAAAACCGTACCATAACATATTTTACCTGAGTTTTTTGGCCGTTTTGGGGATCGCGGTAATTATTGTTTTGTTTTACCTCCTGTTTCCTCGACTTGCTGTTAATATTCTATTTGGCCCGGAATTTATTAGCGGCGCGCCATATTTGTGGTGGTTTGGCCTGTTGATGGGTTTGCTCGCGGTTGCCACATTGCTTGTTCAATTTTACCTCTCCATTGGCAAAACTAAGATTGTAGGCCTTTTTGTTTTGGCGGCGCTCTCGCAAGCGATCCTTATCTGGTTTATTCACCCTACAATATTAAGAGTCGTGCAAATTTCAGTTATATTAGCAACTTTACTGGTTATTAGCCTTCTTGTATACTTCCCGTACCATCATTCCATTTCGCCCAGAGGCTTAAGTGGTACAAGTAATAAATGAGTAAAAAATTGTTGTCAGTTATCGTCCCTGCCTACAAGCAAGAAAAGACTATCAAGCGTGATTTGGAGAATATTGCCGATACTTTAGACAAGGGACTTAAAGAATACGATTACGAGATTATATGTGTTGTAGACGGCGCTCTTGATAATACCTTAAGAGAAGCAAAAAAGGTTAGACTGGACAGGATTCAAGCTGTCGGATATAAAGAAAACCAAGGTAAAGGATATGCAGTTCGTTTCGGCATGGCTCGTTCAAAGGGGGCTTTGGTATCCTTCTTGGATGCTGGGAGGGAAATAAGCCCCAAGAGCATTATGATGCTTATGGCCCATATGGAGTGGTATAACGCAGATATTATCCTTGGGTCCAAGCGCCACCCCGCCTCTCGCGTGAATTACCCTTTTTTAAGGCACATCTTAAGTATAGGGTACCACTGGGGTGTCAAGATCTTGTTTGGGCTTCCGATAACCGATACACAAAGCGGAATAAAGATTTTTAAGCGAGAGGTGTTAAAGAAAATTTTGCCGAGATTATTGGTTAAAAAATATGCTATGGATATAGAAATGTTAGCCGTTGCTAAACGCCTTGGATTTGACCGAATTTACGAAGCCCCCATTGAGGTAACTTTCGACAGAGAAACGAGCCGCATCAGTTGGCGGACTGTTGCAAGGCAAGCTTGGGACACATTAGCTGTTTTTTATAGACTAATAATTTTGCGCTACTACGATGACGGCAACAGAAGTCAATGGGAACGTCTTGAACCCCGCATTTAAGGTACAATAGAGGCGTGTGGTTTCCTTTTGCATTAACTTTTGCTCTTGTAAGCTCTTTGGGCGTTATCATTGCCAAGAAGATAATGCGGGAGACAAACGAGTATTTTTATCTTTTCTTGGGAGGCCTATTCTCTTTGCCATTCTTACTATTTATAGTTCTCTTCTTCTACAAAATCCCAAAAGTTGATGAAGTTTTTATACTGGCAGTGGCTGCCAGCAGCCTTATGGGAGTATTGGCTGCAGTTCTTGCTTACCGCGCCATAAAAATATCCGATGTTTCGCTAGTTGCCCCGCTTGCGGCGTTTAATCCGGTCTTTACCGCCATACTAGCTTTTTTCTTTTTAGGAGAGCTTGTAGATTTTAAGGGATGGGTTGGAATTTTCCTAGTAGTTCTCGGGGCTTATCTCCTTGAGCTTCCAAGAATTAAATCTGGTTTCCTGGTGCCGCTTAAAGGTTTATCCATGAACCGCGGAGTGCAGTATTCTATTGCCGCGTATTTTATTTGGGCTGTAACACCAATTTTTGAGAAAACGGCGATTTTGCACACTAGTCCGCAAGTACCACCGTTTGCCTCTTTAATCGGCATGAGTATGAGTATTGCTATTTTTGCAGTTTTACTATCGGCACGCTCGAAAGTTAAAAATCCGCTGAGAATAGCCCGAAAATTTTTATTACTCTTTTTATTAGTGGGTCTACTAGGCGGCATAGGTCAGGCGTCCGCCTTTATCGCCTTTAGTCTGACAAATCTTGGTTTTGCAACTGCGGTTTTCAAATTGAGCATGATTTTTACCGTCTTTCTTGGCTGGTTATTCCTTAAGGAACGCAATATAAAAGAAAGATTAGGAGGTTCGGTAGTTATGCTTTCTGGTGTTTTCCTTTTGGCAACATGAATATTCTTGTTTTTTCTTGGCGGGACCCAAAGCATCCTCTTTCGGGTGGGGCAGAACAAGTTATGCATGAGCATATGAAGGGGTGGATTGGGGCGGGACACGCAGTTACTCTTTTTGCTTCTCGGTTTAAGGGTTGTGCAAAAGAAGAGGGGCTAGACGGAGTGCAGCTTGTCCACAGCGGTAATCAACACCACCTTGGAGTCCAATTTGCCGGATTTTCGTATTACCAGAGTCACAAAAGGGAGTATGATCTCGTTGTTGATCAGTTTCATGGCATGCCATTCTTTACGCCGTTGTATGTAAGAAAACCGAAGCTGGCTGTTATCCAGGAAACTGCACGCAACGTTTGGTTTCTTAATCCATTTCCCTGGCCTATTAACTGGATTTATGGTGTAGTTGGGTATATCTTCGAGCCATTAGTATTCCTGCTTTACAAAAAAACTCCGTTCATGACAGGGTCGCAGTCAGCCAAGGAGGATGTTGCAAAGTTTGGTATACCAAAAGAAAATATTACAGTTGTTCCACATGGCGTTGTTCTTAAAAAACCTTCGCCTATGCCAACGAAAGAAAAAAAACAGACAGTTATTTATTTGGGGGTTTTGTCAAAGGATAAAGGGATCGAAGACGCGATTAAGTGCTTTTCAATTTTAAATAAACAAGTGCGTTATCAATTTTGGGTTGTTGGAAAATCAGAGACAGAAGCCTATGGCAGAAAAATTATGGATTTAGTAAAACATTTAGGATTAGATGGCAAGGTAAAATTCTGGGGATTTGTTTCTCAAGAGAAGAAATTTGAACTTTTAGCCAAGGGGCATATTTTGGTAAACCCATCGGTACACGAGGGTTGGGGATTGGTCAATATTGAGGCAAATAGCGTTGGCACGCCGGTTGTTGCTTATCGCTCTGCCGGCCTAATTGATTCGGTAAAGGACGGCCAGAGCGGGATTTTATGTGTCCAAAATACTCCGGAAGAGTTGGCGAAAAACATAATGCGTTTGTTGGCGGATAAAGCAGAATATGGGAGGTTGCAAGAGGGAGCTATCGCTTGGAGTCAAAACTTTTCCTGGAAAAGATCAATCAAAGAAAGTTTAAAATTAATAGAAACCGCTCTGCCAGAAAGATAGTTTTCTTAGTGGTTTTCCTAAGGTTTTATCAAGAGCCAAAAGAAGGTAGGAGTGAAATATTTAACGAAGGGAGAGAGTAGCCAGAGAGGATATCTTATATATGGCTTAGTCAGAGTTCCGTATCCAAATTTCTTAGGCTCCTTAAGAATTTTCTGAGTATACTCGAAACGTATAAAATTGCGCGTAAGCTTCTGTAAACCCCAATATGTTTTTAGATTCTCGTAATATCTATCAGCACGTCCCGACAGTCTGACATAAAAGTTAGATAAAATTTTAGGAGGCCACGAAAGAAATGGTAATCTATAGTGTGGCTCCCATAACCAAAGTCCGTTTATGGCCGCAAGATAACAAATTCCATTGGGTTTTAAGACTCTATGGATCTCGCTAAA
>CAZLZK010000001.1:0-3487 GCA_964564005.1 uncultured Gammaproteobacteria bacterium | reverse complement strand
TACGGGGAGCCCTTTTGTAAAGCTCTGGCCAAGTTTCTGCGCAATTAAGTTGGTATTCACGCATTCAGCGTTTAGTATAATACTACCTGCAGTATAATATAAAACACAATGCAAATTTTGGTTACCGGGGCCAGTGGTTTTGTGGGGACAAACTTGGTTCATAGGTTGATTGAGGAAGGGCACAGAGTGACTGCTCTAATAAGAACCAGAAGTCATAGTTATCGTTTGCCTGATAGGGGGGTAGATCTTATTTATGGAGATCTCTCTGATATTCAATCTCTTAAAGCGGCAGTAGAAGGAAAAGACATCATATTTAATCTCGCTGCGGCTCTACCGCATCATAGACTGAAAGACGAGCAATATTGGGAGACAAATGTCGAGGGGGTCAAAAATCTTCTGGAGGCTTGCAAGAAAGCTGATGTTGAGCGCGTTGTGCATGTTTCAACAGTTGGTGTTTATGGCTCGTCTCCGAAGATTGGTACAGACGAAAAGACCACGTTTAATCCATACGATGTTTATTCAAAAACAAAAGCGGAAGGGGAAAAGATCGCCCTTGATTATTGGAGGAAAAAGAAACTACCTGTGACCATATTGCGTCCGACGATAGGGTATGGTCCCGGTGATACGCGCCCTGTTTTCTTGCCGCTGTTTTCTCTTATCAAGAGAAAGATGTTTGTTTCTGTTGGTAAAGGAGATAACTTTTTACACACTGTCTATGTTGATAATTTAGTTGATGCTCTACTCCTCGCCGCGAGCAGTCAAGAGGCGATTGGAGAAGATTTTATAATTGGGGACGCGGAATGTCCTACAATGAAAGAAATAATTAACACTATTGCTAAAATTGAGGGAGTTGGGCTTTATCCATTTTATATTCCCGGGAGCCTCGCGCGCGTTATTGGTAAATCTTTTGATTTGCTACAAAAGTTGAGATTGCCTGCCCCGCTCCCTACTCAACGTGTTCGATTTATGGTTGCTAATAGAAAATTTAAGATTGAGAAAGCTAGAAAGATTTTGGGGTATAGACCGAGAGTAAATATTTTGGAAGGAATGACGGCGACATATAAGTGGTATTTAGAGAATGGGCTTTTATAATATGCTTTCTCTAGGAAAAAGATAGGGTATTATGAATATTTGTGTTCTGACGCATACATTTCCACGCAACAAGAGTGATGTATCTGCAGCGTTCATGAAGGAGTTTTGCGACGGTTTAATTGATTCTGGAAATAAGGTTGTTGTTATAACTCCATTCGATAAAATATTTCATCGAGAAGGAGACCCCTTCAAGGTAGTTACATACAAATACATTTGGCCGGAGAAACTTCATTCTTTGGGATATTCAAAAACAATGGAAGGGGATATAAAACTTAAAAAGAGGGCTTATCTTCTTTTACCGTTTATGCTTGTTCTCGGCTTTCTGGCCCTTTTGCAAACTGTAAAGAGAGAGAAGATAGATATTATCTCTGTCCATTGGATTCTTCCAAACGGTCTTATCGCATTATTGGTGTCAAAAATAACACGGACTCCTTTTACTGTAACGATTCCGGGAACTGATGCATTTCTCTCGGAAAGATATAAGCCCTTTGGGCTTGTTGCTAAAATGATTACCAGGGGTGCCTCAGCATTATTTTCTAATAGCTCTTGGAATTTGCGTAAAATTCTTAACCTTGGCGTCAAACCGAGAATTGTTGAAGTTATAACCTATCCGGTTGACATCTCTAAATTCAAACCCATAACACATGGCATCGACAACTTGCGCAGAAAGTACGGCTTAACCAAGGAGAATCTAGTAATCTTGGCTGTAGGAAGACTAGTTTACAAGAAGGGTTTTAATTATTTGATAGAAGCAATGCCGCAGGTAGTTAAAAGATACCCTTTTGTGCGACTGATCATAGGTGGAGAAGGCGATCTGTTTGGGCAGTGGAGAGATCTTTCAGTGAGACTGGGTATTGGTGACAAAGTGCAGTTTGCTGGCACTATTAAAAGGGATGAAATCTTGTTTTACTATAACCTTGCAGACATAGTTGCGACACCATCTATTATTGATCAGGAAGGTAATGTTGACGGGCGCCCACTGGTTATTCTTGAATCCATGGCTTGTGGCAAACCTCAGATTGTAACCAACCTTCCTGGCATATCTGATGCTCTTGTCGACGGCGTTAACGCACTCTTGGTTCCACAAAAGAACTCACAGGAGATATCTCAAGCATTATTAAGGCTTATTAAGTCGCGGGATTTAAGAAGAAAGATGGGGGAGAGGAATATGATTCTGGCTAGGTCTTTGTTTAGCACAAAGAGCGTGGGGGAGCAGTATACGAAATTTTTTAATCAAATAGTGCAGCATAGCAGAATAAACATAATTAAGTTTTAGGAAAAATCCGCAATGACGAAAAAGAATATTTCTTGGACACCAACACCGACATTTTTATATAGGAACTATTTATATAGGAATATAGCCAAGTCTTTGCCAAAAGACTCATTTTTTTTGGATGTTGGAGCTGGGAATGGAGACTTCCTTCGTGCTCTCTCTACGCTTGGTTTTCACGGGGAGTCAATTGACGTTTCGCGAGATGCCGTTTTCTTTGCGAGACAGCATTTAGGGAGAGCGAAGGGGATAACGATTAAGCTGGGGGATATCTTTACATATAAGCCCAAAAGAAAATATGATGTGGTCTTTTGTTTTGAGGCTCTTGAGCACATTCGAGACGATACAGGTGCAATGCGGAAAATTTTCAATCTGCTTAGGCCAGGCGGCGTTTTTGTCTTGTCCATCCCGGCGCATAAGTCCTTATGGTCAACAATTGATACGATGAAAGGCCACTATCGTCGGTATGAGAAAGTGGAGCTAAAAGAGAAGCTGGAAAAAACAGGGTTCAGGGTAACGTCTCTTTACACTTACGGATTCCCATTCCTTTCTTTATTAAGAAGGCTAAGTAACTCTGGAAAATTTGTAAAATCTTCAACTCAGCATCTGGATAAGGACGCGAGAGGCAGAGAGAGCAGTATTCAGGAAGAATATAGTCCGAAGCTAAAATTGCTCGCCACAAATCCCCTTCTGCTTTACCCACTCTTTAGAATTATGGATCTTTTTACGAGGACTGATTTGGGATTCGGATATCTTGCCATGGCAGTAAAAGATAAATAGGCTAAAGAGAATTTCTGGTATTACTCTACTTATGCACACAATAACAAAAATAACACTTCTCCTATCAGGTATTTTTTTTCTTCTTGGTGTTCTTACCCTGCCTCATTATGGAATCAATTGGGATACCATAAATCATTTACCACGGGGACAGGCCTATCTTCATTATTTTTTGACAGGGAAAAAGGATTATTCTGATTTACCAGTGTTCCGGTCGTATTGGCAAAAGCCGGAGAGTTTGTTGATTGATGCTGATATTCCGAGAGCGGAAGTGCCGAGAAGAAGTTTGTATCAAACTGACGCCATAACTTTTAATTGGGCCCTCGAGAAGGACGGGAAAGGAGGACA